>CAIOCC010000181.1 GCA_903856555.1 uncultured Bacteroidota bacterium | reverse complement strand
TTACAAACTCGGAATTCCGTTGAATCCCGGTTCCAAAGATGGAGGGACGGTAAGGATCGGCCTGCAGAGCGGACAATTTATCCGGTGTCATCGTGTACAGTCCAATGGCCGAAGGCGAGGCATCCACCTGGGTTTCGGCTTCGCCGGAAAGGAAGAAGCCCAAGATGGACTTTTTGGTTTTGGAATCCACCTGTTTGGTGATCAGTGGGCCTGAAAAATTGAGGGCAAAAAGATTGTAACCGTAAGGTTCCAGGATTTTGGCCGAGCTCAAAACTTCAGCTCCTCCAAAATAAGTACTGGATGGACCGCGGGTTGTGATGTTAATGATACCGCCGGTGGCGTCCCCGTATTGGGCAGGGATACCGCCGGTGATAACGGTGGTCTGTTCAATGGCCGCGTTGGGCAGGTTGGTTGAACCCCGAACACGGATACCGTCAATAAAGTATTCGGTACTAGAAGACCTGGAACCACGGATGTTCAAGGCCCCTCCTTCGTCCGCCTGGAATACACCGGCGGTGGTGGCCGCAATCGAGTTCACATCCCGGGTTGGCAGGGCCGCAATTTCTTCGCGGGTTACGGTACCCCCCGTTGATGTTTCATCCTTGGAAATCAAGGGAACCTCGTAATCAACGACGTTGATTTCGCCCAGATTCACACCGGATGACATCTTAATGTCCAAAAACTGGCTACGGTCCGCCGTGATCACCAAGCCCCGAACAACCTCGGAATTGTAACCTACGTAACTGACCTTGATATCGTATTTGCCCGGTGTAAGGGCGCCAAATTTGTACTTTCCGTCAATATCAGTGGTTGTTCCGCCCTTCTGGACGCCATCCTTTTCGATAATAACGTTGGCGAAGGGAATGCCTTCCTTGGGCTTGAGGGCATCGACTACTTTCCCCTGAACCGAACCGGTCCCAGCCTGCCCCCAAGCGGAGGCGGAATACAAACCAAACAACAAGAGCGCGAGGTACCTTTTCAACTGCATATGCTTTATTTTGAAGGCTATAGTTCAATGTTAGGTTCGGGACGGCCAAGGTTTAGCCTACCCAAAAAAGGATTAAAACACGAACTTAGGCACAAATCATGGATTTTAGGCCCATTTGGTCATCTAAATTTAACTTTTGAAGGACCACATCCCCCCGCCAAGCCCTTTCACCACTTTGCCCCATAGACCCCTTTATCTCCGATGATGCCCCCCAACCAAACCCCATCGCTCCTGCAAATCCTGGGCACCCGTTTACCCCTCATCCAAGCCGGAATGATCTGGTGCAGTGGCTGGGAATTGGCCTCCGCGGTCAGCATGGCCGGTGGTCTGGGCACCCTTGGGGCCGGATCCATGCGCCCCGAAGAGCTTAGGAGGCAGCTGGAACGCATGCGGGAGGTTTGCGATCGGCCTTTTGCCGTGAATTTGCCCCTTTTGTACCCTCAAATTGAAGATCACCTGGGCCTTTTGGCCGAATTCCAGGTTCCTGTGGTGATTACTTCGGCTGGTAGCCCCTCCAAATGGACCTCCTACCTCCATGAAAAGGGCTGCAAAGTCCTTCATGTGGTGTCCAGCACCCGCTTTGCCGTCAAAGCCCAAGAGGCAGGGGTGGACGCCGTCATTGCCGAAGGTTTTGAGGCGGGGGGGCACAACGGCCGCGAAGAAACCACCACCCTCTGCCTGGTACCATCGGTGCGCAATGCCATCGACGTTCCGTTGGTGGCGGCCGGTGGAATCGGCAGCGGCGAGGCCATTGCAGCCGCCCTGATGCTCGGAGCCGATGGAGTCCAAATCGGATCTCGCTACGTGGCAACCCCGGAATCTTCGGCCCATCCCTCGTTCAAGGCCAAGGTTCTAAGCGCCCATGAAGGGGATACCCATTTGGCGCTCAAGGGTTTGACCCCCGTAAGGCTGTTGGATAATTCCTTTGCACGCCATGTCAAAGCCGCCGAAACCCGGGGCGATGGGCTCGAAGACCTCCGAGAACTCCTCGGGCGCGGTCGGGCCAAAAAGGGTATGTTTGAGGGGGACCTCGAAGAGGGAGAATTGGAAATTGGACAGGTTTCGGCCCATTTGGACGAACTAATACCAGCCGGGGCCCTGACGAACCAGCTTTGGGAGGACGCCCTGCAGCGATTGGAGACCCTGTCCCAACTCCAAGTCCTGCGCCGGAACCCGGCTTAAGCCATCGAAGGGGGTGCTGGCCCTAAGATTTCCAACACCGTCCGAAAGGCCTGGGCCCGGTCCCCGAATCGATGATGATGGTCCTGACGCAGGGCGGGCGCGTGGTCCTCGAGGTAGGTCTGTAATTGGTTTCGATCCGTACAAAAATATTGAACAGCGTAGGTCACCGTGCCCGGTTCCGGTGTCGGCTCCATGAGTCGACAGACCCGATGCGAAACAAAAAAACCCGTGGCCATCACATCGGGAATATGGGTCTGATTCATCCAGTCCAACCAATCATTGGACAGGCTTTCTTCGACCATAACAGTAACATTGTACATAATCATCAGGAACCTTCGGGGCTTCGGTCTCCCCTAATTTTGCGTATCCGTTTTCTGGCCTCTGGTACAAAGGCCGAGTCTGGATATTTTAACATTAGTTTTTCGTATAAATCACGGGCTCTTTGGGGATCTCCCAAACGGGTTTCCCACAAGCCACCTCGCCGAAGGCAGGCATCGTCCGCCCAGACCTCCTCCCCAAAATTTGCCAAGACCGAACCGTAGGCCGTATCGGCTTCGGCATAGCGACCCAAACGCTCCAGCAAGCTGGCTCTGCGCATGTACAAATCGTCGCCCAAGGCATGGCCCCGAAGCGTGTCTAACAAACTATCAGAGATGGCCAAAGCTCGCTCGTATTCGCGGCGAAACACCAGACGATCGAGGAGCGCCAAACCCTGCAATGGCAAAGTGCTGGTATCCAAATCATAATGGTCATGAATATTGATTGACCAAGCCATGGCGTCGTTGGCCATCCGCGTTGTCGTGCTCCCCTTGAGCACATCAAACTGGGCCAGCGACCAAGCAAATTCGTGTTCAAAAAACGATAACCTGGCGTTGCGGAATTTGGCCTGATGACCCAATGGCTGGTTGGGAAAATCACGCTCAACCTGGCCGTAAACCAACGCCGCCTCCCAATAAATTTCGTCCAATAAATAAAGATCTCCCAACAACAGCTTTAGTTCCCCCAAAGCCTGCGATTCTCCCCCTTGTTGTATGATTTGTTCCAACAAATCCATGGCTTCTTCGTTCCTCCCCAAATCAAAGGCCAGCAACTCGGCATAGCCCGAAGCAAGGCGCAGACGATTGGCGGAGGGCTGGGGTTGTCCCAGAAGGGCCTGATAGGCCTGGGCCAGGACCGTCATGGAATCGCGTTGGCTCTGGGGCTCAGCCCGGAGAAGATGGGCGCAGACCCGAAGCTTCTCGGTTTGGGCCTCCAGGCCCATCAGCGTCCCCGCCGCTTGCTCCCCTACATAATCCAACATCGGTAGGCAGGCCTTCCAGTCTTCGTTTTCGATGGCCACCCTGGCCAGGTTCAGAACCCGGCGTCCCTTTTCGCGAAGCCGCAGATCCAAAGCGCGGGCATGGGGGAAGGCCTCGGCAAAATCCTTTTGTTGCACCAAATACCAAACCAACAATTCCCCCCAAATCCACTCATCGGGGACCTGGCGTAGCCGCCGGATGAGCGCCGTCCGCAGACCATCCATTTCGTCGGCCTCTAGTTTTTGTTGGAGGCTGTATTGCACCGTCTCAAGGGCTTCGGGTTGGGCCTGCAAATAATCCAGGTAATGCTCAATCATGGCGGCCTTTTGGCCTGAACCATAGGCCAAATCGGCCAATTCCATGGCAAAGGCCGCGGGATTCCCCGCCATAACACGGCCGCGTTGGTAGGTTTTTTCGGCCCATTCGTTCTCGGAGCGCACCCGAAAGGCACCGGCCAAGATCATAATCTGGTTGGGTTCCCCGCTGCATTGGTTGATCAAACCCTCAAAAAGCCGAACCGCCTCCTCGGTACGGCCCCGCAATCGCATCGCATGGCCCCGATCCACATCGTAATGCACCGATCCCTTCCAGCGGCGCCCCGTCTTGTAGGCCAATTTCTCGGCCTCCTCCCAAGCCTTGGT
>CAIOCC010000180.1 GCA_903856555.1 uncultured Bacteroidota bacterium | reverse complement strand
TTCACGAGTAGAGGCAGCGCAGAGCGTACGGCCTTGGTCGTCATCAATAATCTGGGCATAGATTTCGGTATTGGAACGAAACACCGATAAACGGGGACGCTCACCGGAACCGGTGATTTTCTTGCGTATCCCCCTGTGTATGCGGGAGCGACGTTCGGTACGGTCGTAGGCCATGGGACGTTTTTGGTAGTTTGGGTTAGCGATTATTTCTTGGAGGCCGATTTACCGGCTTTTTTGCGGATAATTTCATTCACGAAGCGGATACCCTTGCCTTTGTACGGCTCTGGTGCACGCAGTGAACGGATTTTGGCAGCAACCTGACCCAACAGCTCTTTGTCATGACTGTTAAGGGTGATGATAGGATTCTTACCCTTTTGGGTTTCGGTTACTAATTTGACTTCTATGGGGATCTGCATTATAATGTCGTGCGAATAACCCAGGGCCAATTCGAGCAATTGCCCATTGGCGTTGGCACGGTAACCGACGCCCACCAGTTCTTGTTGCAACGTATATCCTTCGGAAACACCGTGGACCATGTTGGCCAGGAGGGCTCTGTAAAGGCCGTGAAGCGCGCGATGACGCTTGCTATCGGTTGGACGACTGACCGTGATAACACCGTCGACCATTTCCAGACGGATATCCGGATCAACCAAACGTGACAATTCACCTTTGGGGCCCTTTACCGTAACGTTATTTTTGTCCATCAGGACTTGAACCCCGGAGGGAATACTGAGCGGAAGCTTGCCTATTCGTGACATGATGCGATTGTTGGTTCTTAGGATGACCGGATTAGGAAACGTAACAAAGAACTTCACCCCCGACATTCAACCTTCTGGCTTCTTTGTCGGTCATGATACCCTTGTTGGTGGAAAGGATGGCGATACCAAGGCCGTTGATAACCCTTGGCATGTCCTCGACCCCTTTGTAAAGGCGAAGACCTGGACGGCTAACGCGGGTGAGCTTTTGGATAACGGGCTCACCGGTACCGGGAATGTATTTGAGAGCGATTTTGATATGACCCTGGGGTCCTTCGTCCTCAAACTTGTAATTAGCGATGTAGCCTTTCTCAAAAAGAACCTGTGTGATGGCTTTTTTGGTGTTGGAGGCCGGGATTTCAACAATACGATGACGGGCCTTCAGCGCATTGCGCAGGCGGGTTAGGTAATCGGCAATTGGATCAGTCATAAAATACGGGTCGTAAATTCAATAAGAGAAGGATTACCAGGAGGCTTTGGTGACACCCGGAATTAGGCCGTTCGAAGCCATCTTGCGGAACAAGACCCTGGAGATACCGAACTGACGCATAAAGCCCCGGGGGCGACCGGAAATACTGCAACGGTTGTGAATGCGGACTGGCGATGCGTTCCTGGGTAGCTTCTGCAAACCCAAAACATCACCGGCTTCTTTGAGGGCTTTACGCTTGGCAGCGTAGCGCTCAACGGTTTTGAGGCGCTTCTTATCGCGGGCTTTGATACCTTCTTTGGCCATGATTTAGTTCTTTGAAGATTTGAAGGGAAGACCCAATTCGGCCAGGAGTGCCTTGGCTTCTTCGTCATTGCGGGCCGTTGTGACAAAAGTGATGTGCATACCGTTGATCTTGTTGACCTTGTCAATGTTGATCTCTGGGAAAATAATTTGTTCCGTTACACCCAACGTGTAATTACCACGGCCATCAAAACCCTTGGCTGGAATGCCTTTGAAATCGCGAACACGGGGCAATGCAACAGCCACCAAACGGTCCAAGAACTCATACATCCGCTCGTTGCGAAGGGTTACTTTGACCCCAATGGGCATTTTTTCGCGGAGCTTAAAGTTAGAGATCGCTTTCCGGGACAAAGTAGCAATGGGCTTCTGACCGGTGATTTGGGTGATTTCGCCCAAAGCATTGTCAATCAATTTCTTGTCAGAGACGGCTGCACCGACCCCTTGGTTGATACAAATCTTGGTAAGGCGTGGAACCTCCATGACGTTTTTGTATCCAAACTTCTCCTTGAGGGCCGAAACGACCTCCGTGTTGTATTTGACTTTAAGTCGTACCTGATAGCTCATGACGGGATAATTTCCTGGTTGGATTTGGCGAAACGGACCAGCTCTCCGGCCTCGTTGGTTTTGCGACCGACGCGCGTTGGCTTACCTGCCACAACCAATTGCAAGTTGGACAAATGAATCGGGGCTTCTTTCTTGATAATGCCTCCATTGGGTGATGTCGCAGAGGGTTTGGTGTGACGGCTGACCAGGTTCAATCCTTCCACAACGGCACGATTGGTTTCGCGGACCATTTGAAGGATGCGGCCTTGTTTGCCACGGCTGTCACCGGCAATTACCTGAACCAAATCTCCTTTACGGAGTTTGGGTTTGGCAATAGGGATTTCGTGATTCTTGGACTTTTTCATAACATCAAAAATTCTTAAAGGACTTCAGGGGCCAGTGAAACAATTTTCATGAACTGTTTTTCACGCAATTCTCTGGCAACCGGGCCAAAAATGCGGGTTCCACGGGGCTCATCCTGTGCATTTAACAAAACAACCGCGTTGTCATCAAAACGGATGTAGGAACCATCCCGACGACGTACTTCTTTGGCAGTGCGCACGACGACGGCTTTGGACACGGTACCCTTCTTGGCGTTGCCGGTTGGGATCGCCGATTTAATGGAAACCACGATTTTGTCGCCAACACTGGCGTAGCGTTTGCCGGTTCCGCCCAAAACGCGGATGCAAAGAACTTCTTTGGCGCCGCTGTTATCGGCTACAGCCAAGCGGCTTTCCTGTTGTACCATGGTAGGATCTTTTCGGGTAGGGTTTGTAAGGGGAGATTACTTCGCTCGTTCGATCACTTCTACGAGGCGCCAGCACTTGTTTTTGCTCAAAGGACGGGTTTCAACAATCCGAACACGGTCACCGACATTGCATGTGTTCTCTTCATCATGGGCCATGAATTTGCGTGAGCTCTTGATGAACTTGTGGTACATGCTGTCCTTAACTTTCTTTTCCACCGAAATCGTGATGGATTTGTTCATTTTATTGGAAACCACCACCCCAACTTTCTCTTTACGAAAGCGACGTGGCTGTTCGGCCGTCGATGTTTGCGCAGCGGATGCTGCGGTAGGCGTATTCAAATCTTCCATGAATGGTAGGTTATGCGTTGTTGTTCGAGCGTTGACGGGCGTTGAGTTCGGTCATCATCCGGGCCACTTCGCGGCGACTCTGACGAATGCGCGTCGGATTTTCCACGGGTGATACCGTATGGTTAAAGCGCATTTTGTGCAAATTGGCTTTTTCGTCACGGATACGCTCCTGCAGATCGGTAACGGAGAGAGCGGTGAGGTCGGTATTCTTCATGATAGAACGGGCTACAGGGTACGATGAAAACGATTAGGCGCTTTTGGCTTCGGTGACATAATCGCGACGAACCACGAAGGAGGTCGAAACAGGGAGCTTCTGAGCCGCCAAGCGCAAGGCTTCGCGAGCAACTTCCAGTGGAACACCTTCGGCTTCAAAAATCAGGGTGCCGGGTTTGACAACAGCCACCCAATATTCCGGGGCTCCTTTACCCTTACCCATACGCACCTCAGCGGGTTTTTTGGTGATAGGCTTATCCGGAAAAATACGGATCCATACCTGACCTTCCCTTTTCATAAAGCGAGTCACCGCAATACGAGCAGATTCGATTTGTCTGGAGGTAATCCATTTGGCCTCGAGAGATTTGAGACCAAAACTACCGAAGGACAGCTCGGCCCCGCGGGTGGCCATCCCATGCACTCGACCCTTATGGGTTTTGCGGAATTTGGTTCTTTTTGGTTGTAACATAACTGTTTCCTTTAGCTTCTGTTGCGGCGATCTCCCCCACGTCCTTCGGAACGACCTTCTCCACGGGGCCCGCGGCGATCACCGCGACCACCACCTGGACGGTCTCCACGACCACCACCCTGTTCGGAACGACCACCGCCGGCACTGACTCCTACATTGGGAGACAAATCGCGCTTACCGAAGACTTCGCCCCGACAAATCCAAACTTTAACCCCAATCTTTCCGTAAACGGTTTGGGCTTCTTTGAGAGCGTAATCAATGTCAGCACGAAGGGTGTGCAGGGGAATGCGGCCTTCTTTGTATTGTTCGGTTCGTGCAATTTCTGCACCACCCAGACGACCCGAAACCATGACCTTGATACCCTCGGCATTAAGACGCATGGTAGAGGCCACAGCCATCTTCATCGCACGACGAAATGAAACGCGACCTTCGAGCTGACGGGCAATGCCCTCGGCAACCA
>CAIOCC010000179.1 GCA_903856555.1 uncultured Bacteroidota bacterium | reverse complement strand
GCATGCTGTCGCGGTGGCGCAGGGTGACGCAATGGTCTTCCAGAGATTGGTGGTCGATGGTCAAGCAAACGGGGGTGCCTAGGGCGTCCTGACGGCGGTAGCGTTTGCCGATGGAGTCTTTTTCGTCGTATTGGGTTAGGAATCGAAATCGAAGGCTGTTTTGGATTTGGCGGGCCAATTCGGGGAGGCCGTCCTTTTTGATCAGGGGCAGCAGGGCTACTTGGACCGGGGCGACGAAGGCGGGTAGTCGGAGCACGACGCGTTCGCTACCGTCTTCGAGTTTTTCTTCGGTGTAGGCGGCGGCCAGGGTGGCAAGGAAGAGGCGGTCCAGACCGATGGAGGTTTCGATAACATAAGGCACATAGGATGCCTCGGATTCGGTGTCGAAATAGCGCAGCTTGCGGCCCGAAAATTGTTCGTGGCGGGTCAGGTCAAAATCTGTGCGGGAATGAATGCCTTCCAATTCTTTGAAGCCAAAGGGAAAGCGATATTCGATATCGCAGGCGGCATTGGCGTAATGTGCAAGTTTCAGGTGGTCGTGGAAGCGGTACTTGTCTGCGCCCAGTCCCAGGGAATGATGCCAGGCCAGGCGCTTGGCTTTCCAGGTGGCGTACCATTCCAGGTCGGTGCCGGGGGCCACGAAGTATTGCATCTCCATTTGCTCAAATTCCCGCATTCGGAAGATGAATTGCCGGGCAACGATTTCGTTGCGAAAGGCTTTGCCGGTCTGGGCAATCCCAAAGGGGATTTTCATGCGACCGCTCTTTTGGACATTGAGGAAGTTCACAAAAATGCCTTGGGCGGTTTCGGGCCGCAGGTACAGGGTTCCGCCTTCGCCGGATACGGCGCCCATTTCGGTGGAGAACATCAGGTTAAACTGCCGTACATCGGTCCAGTTGCGGGTTCCGCTGATAGGGCAGACGATTTCCAAGTCCAGAATCAATTGCTGCAGGGCCTTGAAATCGGCGTTTTCGAGGGACTGGCGCAGTCGCTCTTCGGTATCGTTGATCTTGGCCTGGATGCGGGCCACGTTGGGGTTGGTTTCTTTGAACTGAACTTCGTCAAAGCTTTCACCCCATTTGGCGCGGCCTTTGTCAACCTCCTTTTGGATTTTGGCTTCCTGCTTGGCGATGGCTTCTTCGACCAGAACATCGGCGCGGTAGCGTTTTTTGGAATCTTTGTTATCAATCAACGGGTCGTTGAAGGCGTCCACGTGGCCGGAGGCTTTCCAAACGGTGGGGTGCATAAAAATCGCGGAGTCCAGGCCGACAATGTTATCGTTGAGCTGGACCATGGCCCGCCACCAGTATTCGCGCAGTCGGTTCTTGAGGATGACCCCGTTTTGTCCATAATCGTAGACCGCCGACAACCCGTCGTAGATTTCGCTGGATTGAAACACAAAGCCATACTCTTTGGCGTGGCCGATCAGGTTTTTGAATTGTTCTTCGGGGGTCATAGGTTGGTTGGTTACGGGGCAATGCGGCCGTACATGCGGGGGAAAGGAATGGTTTCGCGGACGTGGGGTAATTTGCAAACCCAGGCGACCAGGCGTTCCAGGCCCAGTCCAAAGCCGGAATGGGGAACGGAGCCGTAGCGCCGCAGGTCCAAATACCATTCAAAGGCTTCCATGGGCAATTGGTGTTCGTGGATTTTGTCCACCAGCCATTCGAGGTTGGTCTCGCGCTCGCCGCCGCCTACGATTTCACCGTAGCCTTCGGGGGCCAGGACATCCACGCCTTTGGCCCAGCGGGGGTCGTTTTCGTCGCGCTTCATATAAAAGGCCTTGACTTCGTGCGGCCAGTTGTACACCATGATAGGGGTTTCGAAGAGCCGGGTCAAAACCGTTTCGTCGGATCCGCCAAAGTCGTTGCCGGCCTCAAAGCTGGAGGCGCTGGCGATCCATTGGGGGAGGTTGCGTTCTTGTTCTTCGGCCGTGTCCAGGCGTTGGCGGGCGGCTTGTAGTTGGGCCTGATGATGACCGATTTCGCCTTTCTTGAGACCGGGTTGTGCCAGCTTGGCTTCGCGTTCGCTGATCTCGGTCCGGGTTTCTTCGATGCTGCGGCGCACCTGGGCCAGGTCATCCCGTAACACATCCAAGGCGGATTGCCCGTTCACCAGGCGTTCGCCGCGGATAATCTGAACGGCTTCTTCGTAGGGGATGCGCACAAAGGGCTGGGTGACTTTCTGCAAAGGCTCGATGGGGCGTTCAATCAGTTCCAGTTCGAGGCGGTTGCGTTCCAGGACGGCGCTCACCACATCGCGGAGAAATTCCTCGATGAGGTCCATGTTTTGGCGCAAATCGCAAAAGGCCATCTCGGGTTCGATCATCCAGAATTCCGAGAGGTGTCGGCGGGTCTTGGATTTTTCGGCCCGGAACGTGGGTCCAAAGGTGTAGATTTTGCCCATGGCCATGGCCATGGCCTCGCCATAAAGCTGTCCGCTCTGGCTGAGGTAGGCGGGGTGTCCGTAGAAATCGGTGGCGAAGAGGGTGGAGGTCCCTTCGCAGGCGTTGTCCGTAAAAATGGGGGCGTCCATTTGGACAAAACCGCGGTCCTGAAAAAAGCGGTGAATAGCCATGATCAGGGTGTTGCGAATGCGCATAATGGCCCATTGCCTTTTGGAGCGGAGCCAAAGGTGGCGGTGGTCCATGAGGAAGTCCACGCCGTGTTCTTTGGGGGTGATGGGGAAGTCCTTGCTGAGGTGCAGGGTGCGGATTTCGCTGAGTCGGACTTCGTGTCCCCCGATTTGGCGGGGGTCGGCGACCACTTCGCCGCGGCAATAGAAGGCGCTTTCCTGGGTGAGGGCTTCGGCTTCTTCGTACATCGCATCGCCCAGGGTGCTGCGATCGGCAACGCATTGGCAGAGCCCGCTCCCATCACGCATGACCAGAAAAACCAGGTCTTTGCTGGAACGACGGGCCATGACCCAGCCCTGCAGTTCTACCGACTGACCTACCCAACGGGCCAGGTCTCCTATCGCTTGCGTTTTCATAGTGGCTCCAAATTTGAAACATCAAAAATAGCCTATGTACCTTTGATGAAGCGAATGGCTTCGAAATCCCGACTCGGTCTCCACCAGAGGCTTTTAACCAAGCTCTCTCCTCAGCAAATTCAGCTGATGAAGCTCTTGCAGTTGCCGGTATCGGCCCTGGAGGAGCGGATTCAGGCCGAGCTGGAGGCCAACCCAGCGTTGGAGGAAGGGAGGGACGAGGGCGGTTTGGAATTGGGGGACCTGGGTGATTTGGGGGATTCAACGGACGAGGGGGGCGAGGGGGATGCGGGAGAGGTGGGGGAAGCGGGGGAAGCAACGGATCTGGGCGAATCGGGTGTTTCGGGAGAAGGCGGGGAGGAGGCAACCACCTTGGAGGAGGGCCCGGTAGCGGAGGACGCCCTCTATGCCGGGGAATGGTCCGAGGACCAAACGGACGATTACCTGGACCAAGGCCAGCAGGCCCCCGAAGTGGACAACCGGATGGTCAACCAGACCTCCGGGGGGAGCTTCCTGGAGGACCTCCTGGCCCAATGGCATATGGTGGCCGAGTCCGACGAAGAAAACCGGATCGGGCTGCATTTGATTGGGAACCTGGACCCCGACGGATACCTGCGCCGGCCTTTGGCCAACCTGGTCGATGACCTGGCTTTTCAAGAAAACCTGGTCATCCAACTCCCTCGATTGCAGGAGGTTTTGGCCAAGGTCCAGGAATTGGATCCACCCGGGGTGGGGGCTCAGGATTTGCAGGAATGCCTGCTTTTGCAATTGCGTCGCCGACTATTGAACCGAGGTCACTGGACAGGGGAGGAAGAGACCGCCGCCCAAGCCCAAGGAGGGGATCCTTTGGAGGATGCTATTCTGTTGTTGGAACATCATTTTGAGGCCTACGGTCAGCGTCAATTTGATCGCCTCGCCGCCAAACTAGGCTGGAGCACCGAACGAATGCGGGAGGCCCGCTCCGAGATCCTGACGCTCAATCCCCGCCCGGGGGATTCCTTGGCCCAACCGGACGAAGCGCCCACGGCCATTCCGGATTTTTATGTGATGTTAAGGGACGGTCGATTGGAGCTGCACCTCAACGAAGGAAACGACTCCAAGTCACTCAAAATCAGCACCTATTACCGGGAAATGCTGGAGGAATACGACGGCCGTCGGGCCGGAAAAGGCATGCGCGAGGCTTCGCAGTTTATTCGCACCAAAATCGACCAGGCGCGCTGGTTCATCGAGGCCTTGGAACAGCGCGGCCAAACATTGCGACTGACCATGCAGGCTATTTTGGACTTGCAGCAGGACTATTTTTTGAGCGGTAACAAGGCCAGGCTTCGGCCCATGATCCTCAAAGATGTTTCGGAACGCATCGGGATGGATGTTTCAACGGTTTCACGGGTGGTGAGTTCCAAGTATGTTCAGACTTGGTTTGGGCATTTTCCGCTCAAAGCCTTTTTTAGCGAAGGCATTGCAACCCAAAGCGGGCCCGAGGCATCGGCCATTCAGGTCCGCGAGGTGATGGGAACGCTGATCGAGGCCGAGGACAAAAGCAATCCGCTGGACGACGATGCCTTGTTGCAGGCTTTGCTCGAAATGGGTTTTCGCTTGGCTCGCCGGACGGTGGCCAAGTACCGGGAGCAATTGGGGATACCGGTGGCCCGGCTTCGCAAGCTTTATTAGGCCGCAAGCTTTCTTAGTTCGCAAGCTTTCGTAGGCTTAGCGGCCGAAGGCTTTTTTGAGCATCATGGGGGTGCTCAGGGTGGTGAGAACGCCCATTAGGACCAAAATCGAAAAGAGTTCGGTGCTGATCATTCCGTTTTTGTAGGCAATGTTGGCGATGACCAATTCCATGATACCGCGGGCGTTGAGGCCAATGCCCAGGGTCAGGGAGGCGCGGTGTCGAAGGCCCGCCAGGCGGCCTCCCAGGTAGCCGCCGGCGATTTTGGAGGCATACGATGCCAGGAGGATGGCTCCCATCAGGCCCAGGTTGTGGATGGAGCCGATATTAAATTCCAGGCCGATGCCTGCAAAAAAAATAGGCGCCAAAAATCCCATGGCCATGTTGCTGGTGGTTTTTTCGATAACGCGCAGGTTGTCTTTGCCGATCAGGGATTCGCTAATCAGGAGGGCCGCAAAGAAGGCACCCACAATAAAGTGCAGGCCCAGTATTTCGGTAAAGGTGGCAAAGAGGAGAACAAAGGCGAAGAACAAAGCGTGCAGTGGTTCTTTGCCCCGCAGCAGGGCGACCAAGCGGTCCAGGGATTCTTGGATATAATCGCCTTTGCGCAGGATGCGTCGAATAACAAAATACACCAGGGTGAGGATGCCCCCAAACAAAGCCAGTTTGAAGACCGAGACGGCTCCGGCGGTGAGAACCAGGTTCATGGACATGTCGGTTCCTTTGAGGCTGAGCAGAACGCCCAGGATGGAAAGGGCCAGGACATCGTCAAAAATGGCGACCGAAATAATTTGTTGGCCGACGACGGTGTTGATCTTGCGCAGGTCCATGAGGATTCGAATGCTCACGGGGAGGGCGGTGATGGCCACACAGAGTCCAATAAAGAGCGTAGATGGGAGGTCTTGGCCAAACCCCATGCCCACGGCGATGCCACTGAGGATGGGGATGGTAAAAGCGGTGATCGATATAATAATGTTACGGCCCTTGAGGGATCGGAGGATATCGTCGATGTTGATTTCGAGTCCGGCCCGAATCACCAGCAAGAAAATACCGAGTTCGGAAATGACCTTGATTTCTTCGGTGCGATGTATCAGGTTCAGCAGGCTGGGACCCAAGAGGATGCCGGCCAGGATTTCGCCGATCATGGCGGGTTGGCGGAATCGTTCCAGCACCTCGCCCAATAGGCGGGCGGCGACCAACAAGATGAGCAGGTTGGTAAAGAAGGGCAATTCGTGGAAGGTCTCCATTTGTCCTCTAAATTAGCCAAATCGTATGAATTCTATGTTCAGGCCCGAGGTTTTGGATCGAGCGGTGAAGGGCCTGGCCCTGGTAGCACACCCGGTTTGGATGCCTTTGTACATCAACGGCCTGGCTTGGTCGGCAGGGTTGCCGGCTTTGGAGGCGTATCCCCCGCAGGTTTTCCGGTGGTTCACGGCGGCGGTGGCCTTGATGGCGGTGGTTCTGCCGCTGCTGTCCTTGTTGTGGATGAAGAGGGTGGGGATGATCAGCTCGCTGGAGGTACCGGAGGCGGGGCAAAGGCGGTCTCCTTACACCGTGCAGGCCCTGTGTTTGGGGGGCTTGTGGTGGATGTTGGCGGATTTGAATTTGAGCCCTTGGCTGACGCGTCCTTTGCTCAGCTCCTTGGTTCTGGTGTTATGGGCCTTGGTTTGGCTGGAGCGCACCAAGGTATCGGCCCATGCCATGGGCATGGGGGCTTTGACGGCGGCCACCGCCTGTCTTTACCGGCAGGGGGCGAATTGGGGCTGGGAGGCGATCGCCCTGGGGGGCTGGGAGGCCTCCGCCGTGGGGGGATGGTCGCCATCGGGCTGGTCGCCATCGGCATTTTTGGTTCCGGCGGCGGTGCTGCTTTCGGGGTTGGTGGTTGCGGGCCGCCTTCGGTCCGGGGCCCATACCCCCGCTGAACTGCTCCACGGATGGGGGGCAGGGCTCTTGGCGATGGGTCTGGGTTTGTGGGGCCTGGGGCCTACGGATTAACCCGTTTTTGGGCTTTATTTTGCCCTTCTGAACCCAAACCATGTCCACTGTATTGTTCCAAGTCGAAGAGGGGGTCGCCCGCATCACCCTCAACCGCCCCGATGTTTTCAACGCTTTTGACGACGAACAGAGCTATGCGCTGCAGTCGGCCCTCAAAGAAGCCAGCCGCAACGACGAGGTGCGGGTGGTGGTTTTGACCGGGGCGGGCAAGGCTTTTTGTTCGGGCCAAGACCTCAAATCCATCAAGGATTCCAAGGACCGGGACCTGAGCGAATCCCTGCACAAGCGCTACAACCCCATCATCCGTGCCATGCGCGAGATGCCCAAGCCTATTATCGGTCGGATTAACGGGGTGGCGGCCGGGGCGGGTTGTTCCCTGGCTTTGGCCTGTGATTTGACCGTGGCGGCCCATTCGGCCAAGTTCATCGAGGTTTTTGTGAATGTGGGTTTGGTGCTGGATTCGGGTTCCAGCTATTTCCTGCCCCGTTTGGTGGGTTCGGCCAGGGCCTTTGAAATGAGTACGCTGGCCAACCGCATCGATGCCCAGACCGCCGTTCAATGGGGTCTCATCAACATAGCGGTTCCGGACGAAGAACTGGACCAGGCCGTCCAAGTTTGGGCCGATCATTACCGCCAGGCCCCTACCAAGGCGATCGGCCTCATCAAAAAGATGTTGAACCGCAGTTTTCACTCCGATTTGGACCAAATGCTGGACTACGAGGCCCTTTGCCAGGGCATCGCCGGTCGCAGCGAAGACCACAAGGAAGGGGTGGCCGCCTTCAATGCCAAGCGCAGCCCCCTCTTCACCGGGCGCTGACAAGTTGTTAATATTTCCTTAAAGGTCAAGGCTTATTCTTGAACTACTTTTGAGCGATTCAGCCCGAGATGATCTAAATTAAATGTTATGGGATTAAACAACCTTCTTGCTGTCTTTTTGCCCAAAGACAAAGTCTTTTATACCTTGTTTGAGAAGGTCGCTGTCACGGTGGTCGAAATGGGCGATTTGTTGAGCCAATTGGTGAACGAGCCTGATTACAACCAAAGGTCCTCCCTGATTGCCAAGCTTGAGCAGTTGGAACACCGGAACGACGAGTACACCCATCAGATTTTTCAGGAATTGGGCAAGAATTTTATCACCCCCTTTGATCGGGAGGACATCCATTACCTGGCCATTGCACTGGACGATATCTGCGATTACATCTATGCCTCTGGCAAGAAAATCAATTTCTACAAGGTCAATCCCGACGACAGCGGCATGCGCAAAATGGCGGAAATTATCCGACTGGGTTGTGCCGAGGTCAAAACGGCCGTCTTTGAACTCCGGAACATGAAGAATGTCAAAATCATGTCCGAAGCCATCATCAAAGTAAATTCTTTGGAGAACCAAGCGGACGATGTTTTTGATATGTGCATTGAGCGTTTGTTTGATATGGAGACGGATGTCAAAGAGTTGATCAAAAAGCGGGAGATTTACCAGGTTTTGGAAATTGTTACAGACAAATTCGAAGACGCGACCAATGTGATAGACTCCATCGTTGTCAAATACGCCTAGTCCATCGGATATGACCCTTTTGATTGTCATCATTGTACTAGCCCTCCTTTTTGATTACATCAACGGTTTTCACGACGCCGCGAATTCGATCGCGACGGTGGTGTCCACCAAGGTTTTAACCCCTTTGCAGGCCGTGATTTGGGCGGCTTTTTTCAACTTCGTTGCCTTTTTTATTTTCAAAGACCATGCGGTGGCCAATACCATTGGCAAAACCGTTCACGGCGAGTTCATCACGCTGCAGGTTATTTTTTCGGGCTTGATTGCCGCCATTGCTTGGAACCTTTTGACTTGGTGGTACGGAATTCCTTCATCGTCATCGCATACACTCATCGGGGGCTTTGCGGGTGCCGCCTTGATGAATGCTTTTTGGAATCAGCCCGGTCTGGATTTTGAGGCCATTGTGGCGATGGACAAAATCTCCAAGACCCTCTTTTTTATTTTTCTGGCACCTTTGATTGGCATGACGATTTCGGCCTTTATCACCTTGGTGACCATTCAGCACAACCTCTGGCTCCGCACTGGGATTATCATCGCTTCGTGCATGTTGACTTGGTTTGCCTTTGATTATTTTGAACAAATCAAAATGGCCGATGCGGCTCAGAAGGTTTACGGCTCTTCGTCTGATTGGTCGTCCCAAGAGGGGGAGGTCCGGTCGCTGATTCGGGGCTACGACGAGGTGGGTGCGGAGGGCTTGGCTGCCCAGGTGTCCTTGCTTTTTCCGGGCTCGGAGCCGGCTCTGACTTCCAAGTTATCCAAAAGCTTGTCCAGTGCCGATAATTCGGTGATGGTTTGGGGCATCATGGCCGTGGCCTTTTTGTTTGTTTTGGCTTTTTGGTATGTCGAGAAGTTCACAACGCCGACGGCGTATCGAGTGGGGGATATGTTCAAAAAATTGCAGTTGCTTTCATCGGCGGCGTTCAGTGTGGGACACGGGGGCAACGATGCCCAGAAGGTGATGGGGATCATTGCGGCGGCGATGGTGGCCAACGGAGATATCGAGGACATCAAGAACATGCCGGACTGGGTTCCTTTGGCCTGTTATACGGCGATCGGTCTGGGCACCCTGAGCGGTGGTTGGAAAATCATCAAAACCATGGGCACCAAGATCACCAAGGTGACGCCGTTGGAGGGGGTTTGTGCCGAAACCTCCGGGGCTTTGACCTTGTTTATGACCGAGCAGATGGGGATTCCGGTGAGTACAACGCATACGATTACGGGTTCGATTATTGGGGTGGGAGCGACCAAAAGGCTTTCGGCGGTCCGCTGGGGGGTGACCATTCAATTGCTCTGGGCCTGGGTTTTGACCATTCCTATTTCGGCGATTTTGGCGGGCTTGGTTTTGATGCTGGTTCGCAGCCTTTCTTGATCGCCTGCATCGCATGATGACCGACCAAGAGATTGCCCGTCAGACGACCCTGCTTCATGTAGACCGGATCGCGGAACGTCTGGGGATTCCACCGGAGGCCCTGGAGCATTACGGAAAATTCAAAGCCAAAATCCCTTTGGAATACACCAAGGCGGAGATGGGCCGACCGCGTGGGCGTTTGGTCCTGGTTTCGGCCATGAGCCCAACGCCGGCGGGGGAAGGCAAAACAACCTGTACCCTGGGTTTGCTGGATGGTTTGAACCGGATCGGGGTGCGGGCGGCGGCGGCCCTCAGGGAGCCATCGCTGGGTCCTGTTTTTGGGATCAAAGGGGGGGCGACCGGGGGAGGACGTGCCCAGGCGGCTCCGATGGAGGACATCAATTTGCATTTCACGGGGGATATCTATGCGGTGGAGCGGGCCCATAATTTGTTGGCGGCCCTCTTGGACAATGCCTTGCATTTTGGGACGGCCCCCGGTCGCCTGGATGCTCGTTCGGTGCTGTTTCGTCGGGTCATGGACCTCAACGATCGCTCGCTTCGGCAGATAACCCTGGGTTTGGGGGGCAAGGCCAACGGGGTGCCCCGCGAAAGTGGTTTTGATATTACCGCGGCTTCGGAGTTGATGGCCATTCTTTGCCTTTCGAAGGATGCGGCCGATCTCCAAGCCCGCTTGGATCGTATATTGTTAGGAAAAGGTGCGGATGGGCCGGTGTTGGCCGGGGATTTGGGAGGAACCGGGGCCTTGGCGGCTTTGCTGCGCGATGCCCTCAAGCCCAACCTGGTCCAAAGCCTCGAAGGCAACCCGGTGTTGATGCACGGGGGGCCCTTTGCGAACATTGCGCAGGGGACCAATTCGTTGTTAGCAACCTATACGGCCCTCAATCACAGCGATGTTACGGTGACCGAAGCGGGTTTTGGTTTTGATTTGGGTGGCGAAAAATTCATTGATATCAAAGCCCGTAACGGGGGTTTGTTCCCCGATGCCTTGGTCTTGGTGGCGACGCTGCGGGCCATTCGCTACCACGGTGGTCAATCGCTCAAGCAATTGACCGAGCCCAATACCGAAGCCTTGGTGAAGGGTTTGTCCAATTTGCAAAAACACGTCGCCAATGCCGGTCTTTTTGGCTTGGTGCCCGTGGTGGCGTTGAACCGCTTTGGCACCGATACCGATGAGGAGATCCGCATCGTCCAAGAGCATTGCCGGGGGTGGGGCGTAGACGCCGTCGTCTGCGACGCCTGGGCCCTGGGAGGCCAAGGAGCCGAAGCCCTGGCCCACGCCGTCATGCACCGCCTCCAGGGCCCACCACCCCCACCCCGTTTTCTCTACGAAGCAGATGCGCCCCTCGCCGACAAAATCCACACCCTGGCCACCCGCTTTTATGGCGCCTCGGAGGTCCTTTTGAGCCCCAAAGCCGCCGACCAATTGGCTTACTTCGAAGCGTCTCTGGGTCGAAACCTCCTAGTCTGCATGGCCAAAACCCAAAAATCCTTTTCGGACAACCCGGAGCTCCTCGGCGCCCCCAGCGGTTTTCCTTTCCGAATCCAAGAAGTTCAAATCAGCGCCGGTGCTGGTTTTGTTATTCCCATCGCTGGCGAAATGATGCGCATGCCCGGTCTCCCCAAAGTCCCGGCTGCCAATCAAATCCGCCTGGACGAACAAGGTCAAATAACCGGTTTGTTTTGAAAATCTCCTACCGCACGTTGGACTGACTACTCCACCGTGACGGACTTGGCGAGGTTGCGGGGCTGGTCCACATTGCAACCCCGGAGGATGGCGATATGGTAGGCCAGTAATTGCAACGGAATGCAAGTCAGCAAGGGCGCAAAGGCTTCTTGAACTGGAGGCACCTCGATCACATAATTGGCGATCTCGGCGGCTTGCACATCGCCCTCGGTGACCAATGCGATAATGACGCCTTTGCGGGATTTGACCTCCTGCATATTGGAAATCACTTTTTCGTATTGGGCGTTTTGGGTGGCGATGAAAACCACCGGCATTTCTTCGTCAATCAGGGCAATGGGTCCGTGCTTCATTTCGGCCGCTGGGTACCCTTCGGCGTGGATGTAGGATATTTCCTTGAGTTTGAGAGCGCCTTCCAAGGCCACGGGGAATTGGTAACCCCGTCCCAAGTAAAGGAAATTGCGGGCATCGCAGAATTTGGCGGCGATATCCCGGATATGGGCCTCGGTTTGGAGAATTTTCTCGACCAAAGGGGGTATGCTTTCGAGTTCCACCAAATTGTTCTGCAATTGGGTTCTGGAAATGGCACCTTTGCGGTAGCCAGTCCACAAGGCCATCTGGGCCAGAACGGTGACCTGGGCGGTGAAGGCTTTGGTGGAGGCCACCCCGATTTCGGGTCCGGCATGGGTGTAGGCCCCGGCATGGGTGGCCCTGGCGATGGAGGAACCAATCACATTGCAAACGCCCAGGATGGTGGCTCCTTTTTCTTTGGCCATTTCGATGGCGGCCAGGGTATCGGCCGTTTCTCCGGACTGCGAGATGGCGATGACCACGTCTTCGGGGTAAATCACCGGGTCTCGGTACCGAAATTCAGAGGCGTATTCCACCTCAACGGGGGTGCGGGCAAATTCTTCGAAGAGGTATTCCCCAATCAAACCCGCATGCCACGATGTACCACAACCAATAATGAGAATGCGCCGGGCATTGACCAATTTGAATTGGTATTCCAGCAGGCCTCCCATTTGGATTTTGCCGATATCGCTGCGAACCCTTCCGCGCATTGAATCGGCAATGGAGCGAGGTTGTTCCCAAATCTCTTTGAGCATAAAATGCTCGAAACCGCCTTTTTCGATGGCTTCAAGTTCCATCTCCAACTGATGTATTTTAACATCTTTCTTTTCGTTGTGGATGGTTTGAATGCTGAGCTTGCGATCGCGGATGCAGGCCATTTCACCATCGTTGAGGTAGACCACGCTCTTGGTATGTTCGATGATGGGGGAGGCGTCCGATGCCAAGAAAAATTCATTGTTGCCAACACCGACCACCAAAGGGGAGCCTTTGCGCGCGGCTACCAAGGTGTCTTTGTCTTTCTTGGAGAGAACAACGATGGCGTACGCACCGTGGACTTCGTTGAGGGCCAAACGAACGGCCTCTTCGAAGCTGACCTGTTGTTCGGTATAAATGTATTCAATCAAATGTGTCAAAACCTCGGTGTCGGTGTCCGAGAGGAATTGATGACCCTTGTTTTGGAGTTGGGTCTTGATGGTTTGGTAATTTTCGATAATCCCGTTGTGAACCAAGGCCAACAAACCGTTGTGTCCAAAATGGGGGTGGGCGTTGCGGTCGTTGGGTTCACCGTGAGTGGCCCAACGGGTATGCCCGATGCCCAGGTGGCCCTGGGTATCCCGGTCTCCGATATTGGCTTCGAGGTCGGCGACTTTGCCGGCTTTTTTGTAGGCGGTGATTTGCTGTTCATCGTTCATGATGGCAATGCCGGCGCTGTCGTAGCCCCGGTATTCCAGTCTTTTGAGTCCTTTGATGAGCAGTGGAGCCGCTTGGCGGTCCCCCATATAGGCTACAATTCCACACATAAGAGAAGGGTTTGGTTGCCAAGGGGTTCGTTCCTTGGAAATTCAAAGATAGGTTACGGAATGCGGGTGTAGGTTACCCTCAAGCGGGGCCGGACACGGAGCCGGACCATGGCCAAGTTGCCCACCGGATTGACGGGGATGACCCCCAGGTCTTCGCCTTTGGGACCTTCTGCCAACAACTGTTGAACATAGCGGGTTATTCCAAAGCGGTAGAGGCCGTTGCGGAGGTTTCCGTCGTAGTAACTTTCAAAGAGATCGGGCATGCGCGATGCCATGTTACGGCCCTGGCTGTCTAGCGGGACCAAAAAGAGCTGGCTGGGAGGGGCGACCCCTGCAAAACCGCTGCTATCAGCGTTTACAAATTCCAGCACCGCTTTGTGAATGACCCAACCGGAGGCGGTGGGCAGGGTCGTGCTGTCTCCGGCGCCCAATTGCCTGCGCAGGGCACGGTGCAGGGATTCGGCACTGAGCCGGGTTTTGACCCCGGAACCGGCTTGTATGTAGGTGAATTCCAAGGTGGTATCGGTTTCGCTGTTGCGGCCCATCGCTTGTTTGACCTCGGAGTTGGCGTAGTCAAATTCAAAACGATTGCGGCTGCCCGAAACAGTCCGTAACATCAAATCAAGACGGCGTCGTTGGCTTCCGTTTTTGTAGTAGAGATAGAGCCCGGTGCGGGTGGCGACAGGGCTGCTTTGAAGCAAAAGCCCGTTTCCGTTGCGAAGGATGTTGGGGTCGGTTTGGGCTTCGACCCAGAGGCCGTTCAAGAAACGGACAAAGGAGCTGGCGTCTTTGTATTCAACGCTGTCTTTGCCGGCGAGCAGGCTTTGGGCCAGTTGAAGTCCGGCGGTGGTTTGATCCAAGCGCATGCGCAGAACGCCGCTGTATTTGATCACCGAGTCCAGGTTTTGGCCAACAGGCTCGTTGATGGGGTCAATGACGCCGCTGCGGTACCTGTAGATGCTTTGGCCCAGGGGTTCACCGATGGTACGGACGGGATCCCGGGAATAGTAGGTCCGGATGGGGGCCACGGTACCGGCCAGCCGATGAACGCGCAGGACTAGGCTGGTATTGGTGTCGCCTTGGTAACCGGCGAGGCTCATCGAAAAAACCAGGGAATCCAGGGTAAGGGTGGAATCGGGATCGCCCAATCGGATGTTCTCGCTGCTGGGCAGAACCTGAAATACAAAGGAGGCGCGGGCCCTTCCAAAGGCGGGGTTGTTGAGTTCGCCCAACAGAAAGGAACCGGGCAATTGACTTTGCAAGGAATCTTCGAGGACGGTCCCGCCCACCAGGCTCACGCTGTCGGTGAGGGTGAGGTAACGGTCTTTGTCGGGTAGGAGGTCCAGGCCCAACGTGCCTTCTTGGTTGCAGGATACGAGACCCATCCCCCCTGCCAGGGCAAGTGCCAGGGCCGTCAGCCGGCCCCAAAGTGGACGGTTCGTCATGAACCGACCGTTTCGGTCACGGATTGTAGCAGAGTTTGGTACAGATCCTGGTGGACATCCGCCAGGTTTTGGCTATTAAACGTGATGATGGGAGCGGCTGGGTCGGCATGGGGGAAGCTATCGCCCAAGGATTCGGCGTAGGTGACGGCGTCGGCATGCTGGATGGCCAGTTGGTGCAGGCTGTTTTCGTCCAAGGGGGCCAGGCAGGCCAAGTCTTCGTCGGAGACCATTTCGATGCGGGCCTTGGCCTGCAGGTCTTTGCCTAGTTTTTCTTTGAATTGGGAAGGGTGGACGGAGTAAACAATGCGGGATTGCCCAAAAACAGCGGAGTGGCGGTAGTAGCGCTTGAGGTAGAGGGGGATCAGCGAGGTCATCCAGCCATTGCAATGGATGATATCGGGGGCCCAGCCCAGTTTGACGATGGTTTCCAGAACGCCTTTGTTGAAAAAAATCATGCGCTCATGGTTGTCGGCAAAGAATTTGCCTTTGTCATCGCGGATGCCGTGTTTGCGGTGAAAAAAGTCCTCGTTGTCCAGGAAATAAACCTGCATGCGCGCCTGCGGTAAGGAGGCAACCTTGATAATGAGTGGGTTATCCGTTTCGCCGATGACGATATTGATGCCCGATAGGCGGACGACTTCGTGGAGGCGGTGCTTGCGTTCGTTGATGCTGCCGTAGCGGGGCATCAGAACCCGGATCTCCATGCCTCTTTCCTGCATTGTTTTGGGCAACTGTAGGGCGGCTTGGGCTATTTCGCTGATCTGAAGGTAGGGGTTCATTTCATGCGAAACGAACAAAATACGGGGTTTGGCGCTCATCGGGGTCCTCTACAAATTATGATACTGCAAAAATATAGATAATAAAGCGAAAATCGCAAAATTTGCCACCGAGATATTAACCTATCTTTAGCAACCATGCAGATTGTACGAACGCTTGCCCACTTGAGGCAGGTCTTGGATGACCTGAATTCGAAGGGAGCCACGCTGGGCTTTGTGCCCACCATGGGGGCTCTGCATGCAGGGCATTTGGCTTTGGTTGAAGAGGCCAGGGCCCAAACGGGGGTGGTGATTTGCAGCATTTTTGTGAATCCCCTCCAATTCAACCGGGCCGAAGACCTGGCCCGTTACCCGCGCCATGAGGAAGAGGATCTGGCCCTGCTCAAGCCGGCCGGGGTGGATTTGGTTTTTATGCCGGAGGTGGGGGATTTGTTTGGGGGAGGATGGGAGCCCCCGGTGTATGATTTGGGCGGTTTGGATACGGTTTTGGAGGGGGCTTGGCGACCCGGGCATTTTCAAGGGGTGGCGCAGGTGGTGGGGCGTTTGTTGGACCTCATCCCCTGCACAGACCTCTACATGGGGCTCAAGGATTATCAGCAATGCCTGGTCGTGCAACGGCTCTTGGATACGAGGAAGGGTCGCCAGGCGGTCCTTCATCGGAGGCCCACGGTGAGGGATGCGATGGGTTTGGCATTGAGTTCCAGGAATTTGTTGCTGAGTGCCGAGGATTTGGAGCGGGCGCGCGGCATAGCCCGGACCTGGCGCTGGATGAAAGAGGCCCTGGCAGCCCCGCCTTCGGGTGCGGTTCCGCTCTCCCTGGCAGCCCCGCCTTCGGGTGCGGTTCCGCTCTCGGGTGCGGTTCCGTTCTCCCCGTCCGCCCCGTTCTCCCCGTCCGCCCCGTTCTCCCCGTCCGCGCTGATTGAGGGGGGGCTGCATCGCCTGGAGCAGGAGGGCCTTCGCCCCGAATACCTCAGCCTGGTCCGGGATGGGACCTTGGACCCCTGGTCCGGTCCCGCCGACGACGGCCTGCCGCGCGCCCTTTTTGCGGGTTGGCTGGGTTCGGTCCGTTTAATCGATAATGAGCTCCTTGCTCCGTAGATTTGCCCGCTTTTCGCAGTCCAACCCCTCCAAAAAACCGCTTATGTGGATACAAATGGTCAAATCCAAATTGCACCGTGTCAAGGTCACCCAGGCCGAGTTGCACTATATCGGTAGCATTACCATTGACAAGCGTTTGATGGAGGCCGCGGGCCTGATGGCCTACGAGCGTGTTCAGGTGGTCAACATTAACAACGGCGAAAGGTTGGAAACCTATGTCATCGAGGGCGAAGCAGATACCGGGATCATTTGCCTGAACGGACCTGCAGCCCGCAAGGCCCAGGTGGGTGATTTGGTGATTGTGATTGGTTACGGTTTTTACACCCCCGAAGAGGCGGCCCATCACCATCCCTTGACCGTCTTTCCGGACGATAACAACCGGTTAATCGTCGGATGATTCACGACGAATCCCAGCCGGGCTCAGCCCCGTCCGTCCCAACGCAGCCGGGCTCAGCCCCGTCCGTCCCCGCCCAGCCAACGCGACGTCGACCATGGGGCGCCCTCTTGTCGTTGATCGCCGGGGTCATCATCTTGTACCTGGTTTTTCGCAAAATTGATCTTCGAGAATTTGCCGATGCCTTGTCTCAAACCCGTTGGGAATGGATAGGAGCGGCTTTGTTATGCGGCCTTTTGAGCCATTGGTTCAGGGGTTTACGTTGGGCCTTGCTGGCAGAACCCTTGGGTCATCGCCCTTCGGCGCTCAAGGCCTTTTATGCTGTCATGTCGGGGTACCTGGCCAACCTGGCTTTGCCTAGGTTGGGGGAGATCACCCGCTGCCTGCTTTTGGCCCGCAAAACCCCCTTGGGTTTGAGTGCCCTCTTTGGCACGGTAGTCCTGGAGCGGTTGTTGGATTTGGCGGTCTTGTTGGTCCTGGCCCTGGGGGTTTTGTTGGGATACCAGGATATGTTGCTAGATCCCGTTTTGAATTTTGTTACAACAAAAGTGGGTTCCGGAGTTTCCCTCGGTTTTTTGGTGGCTTTTTTGTTGGGAATGGCAACGGTGGTGGTGCTTTGGAGGACCTTGGGTCGCCTGGTGCCGGTTCCGGCCCAAATTCGACAAACCTTGGCCGATATAGGCAAAGGCGTGACCGGATTGCGTCATGTTCCATCCCCTTGGCTGGTGGGCGTTTATACCGCCTTGATTTGGTTGGGGTATTATTTGATGACCTATTTCTGCTTTTTTGCCTTCCCCGGGGCGGAATCTCTGGGGGCACCCGATGCCATGCTTTTGTTGGTGGCCGGTGCTTTTGGCTTTGTAATGCCGGTTCAAGGGGGCATGGGCGCCTATCATGCGGCCATTGTATGGACCCTGGGCATGATTCCAGGCTTGGCGATGAGCCCGACTACGGCCTTGGCCTTTGCGACCCTTAGTCATTTGGCTCAAACCGTCTTGGTAGTGTTGGTGGGTGGTCTTAGTTATTTTTTGATGAGTTTGTACCGCGACCACCAGGTCGAAGAACCTCAACCGGTCAATCCCCATGCAAACCCAAGCGGCTCCGATCTTTCGTAACGATCAGGATCTGTTGGCGCTGGTCCAAGAATGGAAGGCGCAGGGTCATCGTTGGGTTTTTACCAACGGTTGTTTCGATCTTTTGCATCCCGGTCACCTGCGGGTTTTGAGGGAAGCGGCGGCCCAGGGAGATCGCTTGGTGGTCGCCCTCAACGACGATGCCTCGGTTCGGGGTCTCAAAGGGCCCCAGCGCCCGGTGCAGGACGAAAACGCCCGGGCTGCGTTGCTCTCGGCCTTGGTTTGGGTCGATGCCGTGGTGCTCTTTGGCCAAGAAGATCCGGGCGATTTGATTCGTCTATTGGTCCCCGATGTTTTGGTCAAAGGCGGGGATTATACCGTCGAAACTGTGGTGGGCGCTGATACGGTCCTGAAGGCCGGGGGTCGCGTTCATTTGGTGAGTTTGCTGGAGGGACATTCCACGACGTCCCTGACCCATCGCTTTCAAAAAAAATTATAACAGATCCATGGTTTGGTTTGGCATCGCTCGTTTGATTCTTAGGCAAAGACTGCCTCTGCTTGGGTTGGTCCTGGCGCTGACCTGCTTGATGGGTTGGCAGGCAACCAAGGTCAAGATGTCGTACCAGGGCAACCGGCTCATTCCCGAAAGCGATACGGCTTACAAAGTTTACCAGGATTTTTGTCAACGCTTTGGGGTGGATGGGAATGTGATGGTGGTGGGGGTCTCGGTACCCTCGGTCGCCGACCCCGCCTTTGCCAGGGAATGGTCCCAGCTGGCCAGGTCCATCCGCCAAATCCCTGGAATCGCCAAGGCTTATACCGTTGCGGATTTGCCCCTGCTGGTTCGCAACGATAGCCTGCGGGCCTTTGAGTACCAGGAACGCCTGGGCCCCAACGGATGGATTAGCGGGGGGGATCGCTTTGAAAACGCTTACGAGCGTTTGTTGGTCAACCCCCAAACATCGACCGCCCTGATGGCCGTGGCTTTGGACCCGGCTACGTTGGACGATTCCCGTCGAATCGAGGTGGTATCGGCCGTCGAAAAACGGACTTCGGCGTATTCCGTGGCCTCCGGTAACACCGTGTACCTTTCGGGCCTGCCCTACATCCGCACCGTGATGGCCACCCGAATCAAAGATGAATTGATTTGGTTTTTGGTTGCATCGGTGGTGGTGACGGGGATGGTCCTGTTTTTGTTTTT
>CAIOCC010000178.1 GCA_903856555.1 uncultured Bacteroidota bacterium | reverse complement strand
CGGGATTGGATCTATCCAAATTCTTATCCTAAATCCTCCCGCGATCCTTGCGATGGAATGGCATCCGGCCCTCGTTCATTTCCCTATGGGTTTTGCGGTGGCATCGTGGATCAGCGAAACCATCCGGACCTGGACTTCACCGGCCAATGCCCAGGCCGCTGTTTGGGAAAACATGAGCCGGGTTTTGTTATGGTGGACCCTGCCGGCTCTCTTGTTGGCGGTGGTCAGCGGGAACCTGGCCAACGATGCCCACGGCCCTCAGGGTTCCGGGTCGGCGGTTGAGGTTCTTCAGAACCACGAAGCCCTGGGCTATTTCACCGCTGCTGTGTTGGCGTTCTTGGCCTTTTGGCGATCGGTGCGTGCGTTGACCATGTCCAAATCGGAACAACGCGGTTATTGGTTCACCCTGACGGCCTTCTTGATGGTCATGGCCTGGGGCGCCACCCTGGGCGGTCGCCTGGTGTATCAACACGGCATCGGCGTGGAAACGCCCCCTGTTTCCACTTCTCCCTCTCTTCCACTTCACTAAATTCCCTCTACCTTTTTTATGCCTCTTTTTGCAACCCCCAAACAAACCAACGGATCACCCTCCGGCCCCCAGGGTCCCCGCTCCAAATCCAAAACCAGGGAATGGCTGGAAGCCGTGGTCTTTGCCGTCGTGGTGGCCACGCTCATCCGGACCTTTGTGGTGGAAGCCTATACCATCCCCACCCCCTCGATGGAAAAAAGCCTGATGGTGGGCGATTTTTTGTTTGTTAGCAAATTGAGTTACGGACCCCGGCTTCCGATGACCTGGCTTTCGTTTCCCTTTGCGCACAATACCATGCCCTTTGTAGGCGGTCCCTCGTATTTGGAAAAACCTTCCACGGGGTACCATCGCTTGTGGGGTGGCGGCCAAATCCGTAACAACGATGTGGTGGTCTTTAATTACCCCATGGACGATGCACGCCCCGTCGACAAAAGAGACAATTATATCAAACGATGCGTGGGCATACCGGGGGATACCTTGCGTCTGGTGGATCGCCGACTCCGCATTAACAGCCGTTGGGTCGATGAGCCTCGCAACAGCCAACACCGGTACCATGTCAAAACCGATGGCAGTGGATTCAATCCCTTGGTGCTTCGCAAAATGGATGTGAGCGAAGGCGGGCAGGTGACCGCAGAAGGGGATTTTATTTTTAGTCTGACTCCGTCCAATGCCGTCAAAATGAAGGACTTTGCCAATGTCCGTTTGTTGGAGCCCTACACCGCCCCGGCCGGCATGTACACCGAAGAAATCTTCCCGCATGCTTCGCAATTTCCTTGGAATATTGACCAAGTGGGACCGATTGTGATCCCGGCCCAAGGCATGGTGATGCCCTTGGATACCCATAATTTGCCGGTGTACCGTCGGGCCATTGAGGTCTACGAGGGGAATCGTGTGGAGGTGCGCAACGGCCGTGTTTGGATTAACGGCCAATCCGTAACATCTTATACGTTCCGAATGAATTATTATTGGATGATGGGGGATAACCGGCACAATTCTTTGGACTCCAGGTATTGGGGTTTTGTTCCCGAAGACCATGTGGTCGGCAAGGCCGTCATGGTTTGGTTGAGCATCGATTACAGCGCCGATTGGTTGAACAAGGTTCGCTGGAATCGTTTGTTCCGCTCCGTCGCTTCTCGCTAAACGAGCCTCCCACCGTAGATCCAGCGCGCAGATGGTTTACCGGTTTTTGTACACCTTGGTGGGTTGGTGCAGGTCCTTCTATTTCAGCAAAATAACCCTGCGTGGCTGGCCCTCCTCCTGGCCCAAAGGGGGCGTGCCACAGCGTCCCCGCATGCTCTGTGCCAATCACCCTTCTTCTTTTTTGGATGCCGTATTGGTTGCAGCGTACCTGCCTTTTCCTTTGGGTTTTTTGGGGAGGGGGGATGCCTTCACGCCTCGTTTTGGGAATTTTCTGCGCAAGCATCTCAACATGATGCCGGTATGGAGGCATCGCGAAGGCTACGCCAATGTGCATCGTAATTACGAGACCTTTGCCGAAGCCAACGAATATTGGTCCAAGGACGGAGCGTTGATTATTTTCTCCGAAGGCCTGTGTGTGCAGGAATGGAAGCTGCGGCCTTTGCCCAAGGGCAGTGCACGCATGGTATGGAATGCCTTTCACCAAGGGCTGGATTTGGAAATTGTTCCGGTGGGCATCAATTATGAACATTTTGACGGTCCCGGCAAAACAGCCGATCTACGCTTTGGGGGGATGGTCCTTGCCAGTCAATTGATGCAGCGATTTCAAGAAGAGGCAGGCACGGTGGATGAGAACGGGCAATTGCGAGAGACCGCTTTTTTGTTACGATTCAATCGTTGGTTGGAAGGGGAACTGCGAACCCTGGTGGTGCAAGCCCCCAGCCGCGCCGAAGCCTGTGGTCCCTTGGGCGGCGCCGAGACCTTGGCGGGACCGCTGATCCCAACGCGGAATCGTCCGTTCATGCTCGCCCTGGCCCGCCTCTTGCATGCTCCGTATTACCGGCCCTTGAGGGCTTTGGCCCAGCGGCTATGCCAAGGGACCGTGCATTACGATTCGGTGCTTTTTGCGATTTTGATGTTAACCTACCCCTTGTTTTTGGGGTTGGTGGCGTTGATCCTAGGGACCGCCTGGGGTTGGATGGGGGCTGTGGGTGTTGTGTTATGGCCGGCGACGGCTTGGTTTAGTCGTTTCGCTTCGACCAACCCATCAGTCTGACCATCCAATCCGGCAGGACTTTGTACATACCGCGCTTGCGCAGGTCCAGGTAGAGCCCCAACGAT
>CAIOCC010000177.1 GCA_903856555.1 uncultured Bacteroidota bacterium | reverse complement strand
TTGCATGCCGCCAGGGATGCAGGGGCCAGCGAAATTTTGGTGGGTGCGTTTTTGGGTTTGGAGGCCTTGCTGGAGGAACTCAGCCAAAATCCACGGCCCACCCTTCTTTTGGGTTCGGGTTGGCAGGGCAAATTCAGCTTGGAGGATACCTTGTTGGCCGGGGCCCTGGCCGAGGGACTTTTGACTCGTTCCCTAGGGTACCATGCCCAGGATGACCGTGTTCAGGCCGCCCGTTCCTTGTGGCAAAACCACCGCCACGATCTACGTGCAGCTATTCGATTGTCATCGCATTTTGCCCGACTGGCCTCTGCCGGGCTGGAGGAGGACATCGATTTTTGCATGGAACTCAATGCCTGCCCCATGTTTGGAAGGCTGGTGGGCGAGGACCTCGTGCCCGGGCTGGTCTAGCCTTGCCGTTTGGGGCTTGTCTAGGCTTGCAGTTTGGGGTTGGTGTGGTGCCGATTTTGATCCCGGGCTGTTTTCTTTTCCAGGCTGAGCCGAAGTTCCTTTTCGAGATCAATTCCGCATTGGTTGGCCAGGCATAGCAGTACCCATAACACATCGGCCATTTCGGGACCCAGCTGCTCGGCGGATTCGCCTGCTTTGAAGGATTGTTCCCCGTAAGTGCGGGCCATGATGCGGGCCATTTCGCCCACTTCTTCCATGAGGACGGCGTTGTTGGTCAAAGGGTCAAAGTACCGAACGCCGTAGGTCTGTATCCAGGCATGGACCTGGTTTTGGGCGATTTGAATTCCTTCGGGGTTTTCAAAAAGGGGAAGGTTGATTTTTTCCATGGCGGGGCAGAGGGGGTTGACCGGGTTAAGTTTATCGGGAGCGATCCCGGCTGTCCATCCAGATGGTGACCGGTCCGTCGTTGAGCAGGGTGATTTGCATATCGGCGCCAAAGACCCCTGATTGGATTCGATCGGGCCAGGCTTCACCGCAAATTTCAAGAAAACGTTGGAACAATGGTTCCGCAATGGCCGGGGCTGCAGCCCGACTATATCCGGGTCGGTTTCCCTTGGCGGTATCGGCCATCAGGGTGAACTGGGAAACGACGAGGCATTCGCCTTGGATGTCTTGGACCGAGCGATTCATGCGCCCTTCCTCATCCCCAAAGATGCGTAGTCGCAACATTTTGCCGGCCATGTAGACCAAATCTTCGGGGGTATCGTCGGGTTCGATGCCCACCAGTGCCAGCAGTCCTGAACCAATCCGGGCATGGGTTTGGCCGGCGATGCACAGCTCTGCGTGGGCCACTCTTTGTAACAACAAACGCATCTAATCTAGTTGTATTGATCGTCGTTGGCCAAAATACTTAAGTACGACACGAATCGTTCGCTGTGAATACGCCCCTCCTTGACCGCCTCCTGGACGGCGCAAGATGGCTCGTGGGAATGGCTGCAATTGGGGAAGCGGCAGCCAGGTGCATAGGCCCGAATTTCACGAAAATGGTAAGCGATTTCGTAGGGTTGCAGATCGAGGATCCCCCATTCTTTGATTCCCGGACTGTCGATGACGGCGGTTCCGGGGCCTGTTTCGTAGAGGGTGGCGGCGGTGGTGGTGTGGGTCCCTTTGCCGCTGTGGGCGCTGATCGCCCCGGTCGCTGCTTGCAATCCCGGAAACAAGGCGTTGATCAGGCTGCTTTTGCCGGCCCCTGAATAGCCGGTCAACAATTGAGTTCCTTGGTTCATGGCTTCGGCTAATTCGGGAATGCCATCCCCGTTCAGGGCCGAGCAAAACCAAACTTGGATTCCGGCCTCTGCGTAGACCTGTTGCCAATGCTGGGCGAGAGCCCGATCATCGGCTGTCCAACGGTCGGATTTATTCAAAACCAGGTGACAGGGGATTCCAAAGGCCGCGGCCGTCAAGGCGATTCGGTCCGCAAAACCTCCCGAAAAGCGGGGTTCAAACAAAGAACAAACAATCCAAACCCGGTCGAGATTGGCGGCCAAGGCATGGGTTTGCTTGGAAAGGTTGGTGGCCTTGCGGACCATGTGGTTGCGACGGTCTTCGACCGATTCCACCGTCCAATCACCGGTCTCTTGGTTATAACACAATTCAACGATGTCTCCACAACAAACCGGGTTGGTGGATTTGAGCTTCTGCAAACGAATTTTGCCCCGAAGGGTGGCCTGAACAACGGAGCCCTCTTCGTTTAGGATGCGGGCCAGAACCCGATGCCCGTGGGATTCGAGTACCAGCCCCTTCACCTAGACCTTGGTGCGGTTGTTGTAGTACAGGGAATAATCCTTGCGATGGGGGATGGTCTCTTTGAGCAGGGCCAGGGAAATCACCTCCTCCATGCGGTCCACATAGTGGAAGGTCATGTCCGATAGGTAGGTCTGCTTGATTTCCTCCACATCTTTTCGGTTTCCTTTGCAGAGGATGATTTCGGAGATCCCGGCCCGCTTGGCAGCCAAAATCTTTTCTTTGATGCCTCCGACAGGAAGCACCTTGCCTCGGAGGGTGATTTCTCCGGTCATGGCCAATTTCTTGCGGATTTTGCGCTGGGTGTAGGTGGACAGCAAGGAGGTGAGCATGGTGATGCCGGCAGAAGGGCCGTCCTTGGGCGTCGCGCCTTCGGGGACATGGATATGAATATCCGAATGCTCAAAAAGTTCAGGGTTGATATTCCAATCAGCGGCATGCGAACGGATATAGGCCATGGCAATGCTGGCCGATTCCTTCATCACATCGCCCAGGTTGCCGGTGATGTTGATGCGTCCTTTGCCCTGGCTTAGACTGCTTTCGATGTACAGGATGTCTCCTCCCGATGCGGTCCAGGCCAATCCCGTAACAACCCCTGTATGCAGGTTGTTTTCGTAGAGTTCGGGTTCAAATTGCCGAACCCCCAAAATGCGGGCTGCGCTTTCCTGGTCCACTTGAATTTCGTAAGGTTCTTCCAAGGCTTTGAGCTTGGCGTAACCCCGAACCAAGGAGGCTATTTTTTTGTCCAAGGATCGAACCCCGGATTCACGGGTATAGGCCTCGATCAGGTGGCGAACCATGGGGATGGGAATTCGAAGATCGTTGCGGTCCAAACCGTGGGCCTCGAGCTGCTTGGGGATCAAATACTTGCGCGCAATTTCGGTTTTTTCTTCCAGGGTGTAACCGTTGATTTCCACAATTTCCATGCGGTCCAAAAGGGCCGGCTGTATGCTGGCCAGGCTGTTGGCGGTCGCTATAAAGAGAACCTTGCTGAGATCGTAATCCAATTCCAGGTAGTGGTCAAAAAAGGCGTTGTTCTGTTCCGGATCCAAGACCTCCAGCAGAGCCGACGAAACATCGCCTCGAAAATCCTGCCCGACCTTGTCAATTTCGTCCAAGACCATGACGGGGTTGGAGCACCCCGCTTTTTTGATGCTCTGGATAATACGACCTGGCATGGCGCCAATATAGGTTCGGCGGTGACCGCGGATGGTGGCCTCGTCGTGGACACCCCCCAGACTCATGCGGACATATTCCCGGCCCAGGGCCCTGGCAATGCTTTTGCCCAAGGAAGTTTTGCCAACCCCTGGAGGTCCGACCAAAAGCAGAATGGGAGCCTTCATATTGGACTTGAGTTTGAGGACCGCCAGGTATTCCAGAATACGGTCTTTGATTTTTTCGAGTCCGTAATGATCCGTGTCCAGGATTTTCTGGGCTCTTTTGAGGTCAAAGCGGTCTTTGGTCACCGTGTCCCAAGGCAATTCCAGCAATAGTTCGACATAGTTCAAAACCACGCTGTAATCCGCCGCGGCGGGATTCATTCGTAACAATTTATCGACCTCTTTGTCAAAATGCTTGCGGGTGGCCTCGTTCCATTTCTTGGACTTGGCGCGCTCTTTGAGGTTTTGGACTTCCAGATCCGGGGTCGCCCCGCCCAGCTCCTCTTGGATGGTTTTGAGTTGCTGATGCAAAAAATATTCGCGCTGTTGTTTGTCCAAATCGGTTTTGACTTTGGACTGAATCTGGTTTTTGAGTTCCAGCAATTGCAGCTCTTTGTGCAGGTATTCCAAAACCCGGGTGGAGCGTTCATGCAAATCGTGGATTTCCAGCAAGGTCTGCTTTTCGCCTACTTCGATGTTGAGGTTGCTGGCAATAAAATTGACCAGGAAGGCAGGGCTTTCGATGTTGCGAAGGGCCAGGGCGGCTTCGCTGGGAATATTCGGGGATAGTTCAATGATTTGGAGGGCCAAATCCTTGATGGTCGAAATCAAGGCATTGAATTCCTTGTTTTTGGGATCGGGTAGCAGGTCCGGGTTGGGGGTAAGTTGGGCTTTGAGGTAGGGCTCTCTTTGAACCACTTCCTGCAATTCAAAACGCTGCCGGCCCTGAATAATGACCGTGGTATTGCCATCCGGCATGCGCAGCATTTTGAGAATGCGGGCCAGGGTGCCAATCCGGTGCAGATCCTCGGGGCCGGGGTCTTCCACCGAAATGTCCCGTTGGGACATGACCCCGATGGTCTTGGTCTTGTTGTTGGCCTCGCGGATCAGGCGGATGGATTTGTCGCGACCCACCGTGATGGGAATGACCACCCCTGGAAAGAGGACGGTATTGCGCAGCGGCAGGATGGGAACCGGCTTTTGGTAGGCCTCGTCCAGGCTGGGGTCCTCCTCTTCCTTAAAGGACATAATGGGGATAAACTCGGAATCGTCTTCGTAGAGGGTCATGGTCGGTTGGGGAGGGGCTTAGGTTCGTACAAAATAAGCAAGGATTGTGCCAGGTACTAGGAACTGACAGACTGTCCTCGCATCGGTCACCGTGTCTTTGCCAAATTAGGAGACCAGTCCTTCGAGGCTGACCGAGGAGCTGGGTACGACCACCAGGCCGCTTTCCTCGAACCAGTCCAGGAGAATGGCATCCGGGGCATGGATTTCCCCGCTCAGCAAGGCCGTCGATAGACGGTTGAGGACCTCCTTTTGGATCAGTCGGCGAAGGGGACGGGCTCCGTAGCGGGGGTCGTAGCCGTTACGGGCCAAGTAATCCACCACCGCATCGGTGTAGGTCAATTGGACCTGTCGCTTTTCGAGGCGTTCCTGGAGCTCTTTGAGTTGCAGGGTCGCGATGGAGCGGATGTTATCGTGGCTCAACGGGTGGAATTCCACCACCTCGTCGATACGATTGATGAATTCGGGTCGAAAGCGGGAACGCAAAAGCTCGTCCAGTTCGGGGCGGTTTCCGTCCTCGTCTTCCAATCCGGCCCCCAAGTTGGAGGTCATAATCAGGAGGGTGTTTTTGAAATTGATGGTTCGCCCTTGGTTATCGGTCAAACGGCCTTCGTCCATGATTTGGAGGAGGAGGTTGTAAACATCGGTATGGGCCTTTTCGATCTCATCCAGCAAAACCAAGGCGTAGGGCCGGCGGCGGACCGCTTCGGTCAGCTGACCTCCTTCATCGTAACCCACATAGCCCGGAGGGGCGCCGATCAGGCGGGATACGCTGTGTTTCTCTTGGTATTCACTCATGTCAATGCGGATCATGGCCTGCTCGTCGTTGAACAGAAGCAGGGCCAGGGCCTTGGTCAGTTCGGTTTTGCCGACCCCGGTGGGGCCCATGAACAAAAAGGTGCCGACCGGACGGTTTTCGTCTTGCAAACCGGTGCGGTTGCGTCGCACGGCTTCGGCCACGGCTTGCACCGCGGCATCCTGACCGATGACCCGACGGTGCAGTTCATCTTCGAGGTGCAGGAGTTTGGTTTTTTCGCTTTCCAGCATGCGCTGAACAGGGATGCCGGTCCAACGGGCAACTACCTCGGCAATATCCTCGTATTCAACGACTTCCCTGAGTAATTTGCCGGCGCTCTCGGCGTTTTTCTGTTGTTCCAAGAGGCTTTGCAATTCCGTTTCAACGGTTTTCATTTTGCCATAGCGTATTTCGGCCACCTGCCCATAGTCCGCGGCTCTTTCGGCTTGTTCGGCCTGGACTTTGAGCTGTTCCAAATGCTGTTTGCATTGCTGGATTTGCTCCACCCATTTTTTTTCGGATTGCCAGCGTTCGCTCAGGATCCTGGCTTCCTCTTTGATTTTTTCGAGATCCATATCCAGGGTTTGGACCTTGTCCTGGTTGTTTTCCCGCAGCATGGCTTGTTTTTCGATTTCCAACTGCATGAGTTTGCGGTTCAACTCGTCCAAGGCTTCGGGCATGGAATCGATCTGAATGCGCAAGCGGGATGCGGCTTCGTCGACCAGGTCGATGGCCTTGTCCGGCAAAAAACGATGGGGGAGGTAACGCTGCGATAACTCAACCGCGGCCACAATGGCTTCGTCCCGAATCTGGATGCGGTGGTGGTTTTCGTAACGCTCTTTGAGACCGCGTAGGATGCTGATGGCGTCTTCACGGTCCGGTTCTTCCACCAAAACCTGCTGAAAACGGCGTTCCAGCGCTTTGTCCTTTTCGAAATACTTGCGGTATTCGTCCAAGGTGGTCGCCCCAATGGCCCTTAGTTCACCGCGCGCCAAGGCGGGTTTCAAAATATTGGCAGCGTCCATGGCCCCCTCCCCTCCGCCGGCACCGACCAGGGTATGGATTTCGTCAATGAACAAGACCACCCGGCCCTCGCTGCTGGTGACTTCGCGTACCACGTTTTTGAGTCGCTCCTCGAATTCACCTTTGTATTTGGCACCGGCCACCAAGGCGGCCATGTCCAGGGCATAGACTTCTTTGTCTTTGAGGCTTTCGGGGACATCGGCCCGAACAATGCGTTGTGCAATGCCTTCCGCAATGGCGGTTTTTCCGACCCCGGGTTCGCCAATCAGCAAGGGGTTGTTCTTGGTTCGGCGGGTCAAAATTTGAATAACTCGTCGAATTTCATCGTCCCGGCCGATGACGGGGTCTAATTTGCCTTCGGCGGCCAGGGCGTTGAGGTTGCGGGCAAATTTGCCCAGGGCTTGGTTGGGGGTTTCTTGGTTGGATTCCATAATGTTTTGTCCTTTTCGGAGTTTTAGAAAGGTTTGTCGGAGGGTGGCCGTCTGCAGGCCTTGTTTGCGCAGCATTTCACCGCAGGCATCGCCGCTTTCGGCCAGGCCCATCAAGAGGTGTTCCGTGCCGATAAAGCGATCCCCCATGGATTCTCGGTGGGATTGAGCGCGTACCAAGGCTTGATTGGCCCCGGCGTCCAGGGCGTTTTGGGCCTCCTGACCCCTCGTTAAATTTTGGAGGAGGTCCCGATTGAGTTGTCGTATCCGATCGGTATCGATTTTCAATTCCCGACCCAGGCTAAGCAGCCAAGGGTGGTCCACCTCAAACAAGGCCTCCAGCAGGTGGGGGGTCTGCACATAACCGTGTTTTTCTTGGTCCACGGTTTGCAAGGCCACCTGCAGGCATTGCTGTACGTGGTCGGTCATGGCGGGGTTGTTCATAATGAGCGGGTTCCTTTGTGGGGTATCGAATCAAGAACTCCGCCAAACCCCGGCGCGCTCCTCAATCCACCCGTTGCAAGACAAATTGTCTCAAAAACAGGCAGATACCAAGACATTTTGACACCGCAACCGGTGTTCCACAGTGGACCAACTTCCAATAAATTGGGTGAGAGGTGGTTAAACTTGCCCCAAAAGGGTTAGATTTGCGCTCGCTTTGAAAAAAAGCAGGAAGGAAACCAATTAAATGACTGAAAACCAAGCAACTACCCCCAAAACGACCCACGTCGCCCCACCGACCGATTTCGATTGGTCCGCCGGTTCCGGCAAATTCGGCACCTATTCATCCGAAGAACGCCAGCGGATGGAGTCATTGTACAATGTCAGCCTCACCACCGTTCAGAGCAACGAGGTGGTCAAAGCGGTGGTAGCCGGGATCTCCGAAAGGGATGTCATTCTCAATATTGGTTTCAAATCCGATGGAATGGTACCCCGTTCCGAATTCCGCGATTTGCCCAATCTGACTTTAGGGGATGAGGTTGAAGTTCTGATTATCAACCGGGAGGATAGCAACGGCCATTTGTTGTTATCCCGCAAAGCAGCCCGCATTATGAATGCGTGGGATCGCATTGTCAAATCCCACGAAGAGGATTTGGTGATTCAGGGCAAGGTGAAATCCCGCACCAAAGGTGGACTTGTTGTCGAAATTGACGGCATCGAAACCTTTTTGCCAGGCTCTCAGATTGATGTCAAGCCAGTCCGTGACTACGACCAATATGTTGGCAAAACCATGGAATTCAAGGTGGTCAAGATCAATCCGGTCTTGCGCAATGCCGTTGTTTCCCACAAAATTTTGATTGAAAGCGATATCGAGGCCCAGAAGGTAGAGATTATGAGCCGGATGGAGAAAGGCCAGGTCCTCGAAGGAACCATCAAGAACATGACCGACTTCGGCGTCTTCGTTGATTTGGGTGGTGTCGATGGTTTATTGCACATTACCGATATGAGCTGGGGCCGCATTAGCCACCCCTCTGAGTTGGTTAAATTGGACGACAAAGTCCAGGTCGTGGTCATCGACTTTGACGATGAGCGCAAGCGTATTAGCTTGGGCATGAAGCAATTGACTCCTCATCCATGGGAGGCATCGACCGCTGGCTTGGAAGCCGGTTCCATTGTGGAGGGCAGGGTTGTCACCGTGGCTGATTACGGTGCGTTCTTGGAAATCGCTCCTGGTGTCGAAGGCCTGGTACACGTTTCAGAAATGAGCTGGTCTCAGCACTTGCGCAATCCCCAGGATTTCATCAAACAAGGGGATACGGTTAAGGCTGTTATTCTCTCCATTGACAAAGAGGACCGCAAAATGTCCTTGGGTATGAAGCAATTGACCCAAGATCCTTGGATTACCATCCGCGAAAAGTTCCCTGTTGGAACGCGTCTCAGCGGCCGGGTTCGCAACTTGACCAATTTCGGTCTTTTTGTAGAACTAGGAGAGGGTGTGGACGGCCTCGTGCACGTTAGCGATCTTTCTTGGACCAAAAAAATCAACCACCCTTCGGAGTTCGTCAAGAAGGACCAGATGTTGGACGTCATTGTCCTGGAAATCGATACCGAAGCTCGTCGACTCAGCCTGGGTCACAAGCAATTGGAAGAAAACCCATGGGATACCTTTGCGACCATCTTCTTTGAAAATTCGGTTCACCAGGGCACCATTGTCAGCGTGGACGATAAAGGGGGCATGGTTCAATTTGCCTACGGAGTCGAAGCCTTTGTTCCCAAAAAACAAATGCTACAGGCCGACAACAAGTCGCTCAAAGTAGAAGACAAAGCCGACTTCAAAATCATCGAATTCAACAAGGAGAACCGTCGCATTGTTGCATCGCATGCCCGCACTTGGCAGGAAACCAAAGACAAGGAAAAAGCAGGTGAGGAGAAGGAAGTCGCTCGTTATCAAGCCAAATCCCAGCAGGATTCTTCCGATTCCGGTATCATGGGCGAGTTGAGCGCTCTGTCCGATCTGCGCGATCAGATTCTGGAAGGCGAGAAGAAAGCGGCCCGCGAAGCCATGCGTAAGCTGGAAAGCGAGCAGGATGCACCCGAGCAGGGCAACGCCCCCACGGAGTAATCCCAAAAGCATTGATTGCAAAGGCCCGGTGAAAACCGGGCCTTTTTTTATGGATTCACTTGGGGATTGGAACGGGTTTGGAACGACGCCTTCGGAACAACTCACCCCAACGGTCAAAGTTGCGGTTGTAGCTCAGGCCAATTCCCTGCCTGTAGTTCAACGTTTGGTTGAAAAGGATTCGATCATCCACCCGGTTAAATGCCCTGGCCCGTACCGAGCCGTTGGGATTGATGAGGTATTCCATTTGAATTTCGCCGGCCATGTTTTGGGCGTTGATCTGCAGGCTGTTGCCCATGGCAAGGTTGCCGTCGATCACCAGGCGATTGTTAAAAAGACTGGTGTTAAGGGCCACATTCAGGTCCCGGCGATTGCTGTCAGTCAGGCTGTTGGAACCGCTGCCGCTTCCCAAAAGTCCGGTCCCCAAATCCCCACGGTAATTGATGCCCAGGTTGACTCCTCCCAAGGAATTGGAAAGCAAGTTGCTGAGTCGGTTGGTTAGCAATTCCGTGACCGAATTAAAGGCCGTGGCGCCGGTGCTAAGGCCCAAATTAGCCGCGTTGATGTTTTCGGTGGGAATAAACTGTCCGGATACCATCAGTCCCAAAACCTGGTTGTTCAATTCCTGTTCGTTGTTGTTGATGCGGGTTAATTGTTGAGCCAGGACATCGTTGGGATCCGCCATGTTGATGGTGGGCAGTTGAAGTTGGAACTTAACCTCCGGGTTGAGCACGGGC
>CAIOCC010000176.1 GCA_903856555.1 uncultured Bacteroidota bacterium | reverse complement strand
AGCAAGCAGATGCCTACATGGTCCGCATGCAACGCAAAATCCAAAACCAAAAACCCATGCAGGGCCCCCGTGGTCGTCGATTTGCGGCACATGATGCCGATATCTATTACAAAGGGGCTTGGATGTTCCACAGCCTACGCAACAGCGTGGGCAACGATTCGCTGTGGTCCGCGACCTTGGGTTCGGCGTATCAAAAGTTTGCTGTGCAGACGATTACCACGGAACAAATGGTGGACCATTGGGCCCAAGGCTTGGGATCTCGCTACGAAGGTGCGTTAAAATGGTGGCTGAATCATGCCGAATTGCCTATCCTGGAATGGGAACCGGTGGTTTCGTTGGATGCATCTCGTGCGGTCTTTCGTTATCGCTGGTCCCCCACGGCCCAAGGTTTTTATTTGCCTATGCAGACCGAATCAGGGCTTTTGTTGGACCCCCAACCCGGCCGTTGGCAAGAAGTGCTTTGGCCAGCCCGAGGTGAAGCCAAAACCCGTGAGGGAATCATGGATGCTATGCAGGCCGAAATGAAGCTCTTAGATCGGCGCTTTCTCCTCAAGGTTCAGATGGCTCAGAGGGTCCAGAGCCTGGAGAAAAAAGGAACCGGAACGGATTCGCCTTCAACAACCAATTGACCAAACCCAAACTGGAAAGCTCCCTCGCTCTTTCGATGGATTCGGAGGGTTGGTATGAGGAGGGCCAGATCTTCGGTGATAAAAGAGTCAAAGACAAAACTGGTCCTGGAGGTGATACGGGCCATGCCTCCAACGGAGAACAAATTTTCGGCACTGACCCCGTCATCGCCCCAAATCATGCCTCGTCCAATGCTGAAGTTGATATTGTAACGGCCGTTGCCAAGGGTCAAGGCGCCAAAAGGCAGGGCAAAGCCAAATTCGGGGTTGATCCAAGAACCAGTCCCAAGCAAACCGCCAAGTGCGAAGTGCACGTTTTCACTCAACGAAACTGAATATTTGATAGTTCCAACAATAGGCGTGCCTAGCCAGGAGGTCATCACCCCGACACCGACTTTGTCCGAAAGATGAAATTGGGCTTCGGGGCCGAGGAGGGTGAATTGCCCGTAATTCTGACCTTTACGAATGGGCAGTCCGTTTGTTGTTATAACGTATCGGGTGCGATAGGGGTCTTCATCGACATAGTCTTTGCCCGCCCGGAAATAGCGTTCGTCCACTGGCTTGATTTGGGTAATCACATGTTGAGGGATCGCAATGGTTCGGCCATCCCGGGTCAGGACTTCCATTTCGCGGGCATCCTGGCGGATGATTTTGGCGATGATTTCCTGACCGTTGTCTTTGGTGATAGCGAAATATTTGGCCGAAGAGTCGGTCCCGTTCACGGCGGGAAGGGAGGGGTTTTCGGAGCCTTGGGCCTTGGAAAGCGATGGAATCACCCAAAAGACACCTGTCAAAAACAGGCCTAGAAAGACGATTGGAGTAATTTTGGATTTCATGGTCTCAAATTTGGATATTGCCAAATATAGTCCATATTTTGTTAAATTTATTGTTCCAAGCCCATGATTCAAGAACCCTCCGTATGGCAAGAAAACGGCCAAGCCCTGCACAAAACCTTTTATTTCAAGGATTTCTTGGAGGCCATCGCATTTATGAACCAAGCCGCTAGCAGCATTGAGGCCCTGCATCACCACCCCGAATGGACCAATGTTTACAACCGTGTTACGGTTCGACTCACTACCCACGATGCAGGCCATACCATCACCCCCAAAGATCATCAATTGGCCCAGGTGCTCGATGAGCATTATGCGAGGTTTCAAATGGGGTAGAATTCAACTTCGACCCTATTTGTCAAGGGTGTTGTTAACAAATATTTAAAACATATTTAACAAGGTTTAATCAATTTAAAATGAAGAACTATTTAGT
>CAIOCC010000175.1 GCA_903856555.1 uncultured Bacteroidota bacterium | reverse complement strand
GCAAAATAGCCCAAGTCACCGCCTTTGACGGCCGAACCAGGATCGGCCGAAAAAGTCGAAGCCAAGGTTCCAAAATCCGAACCGCTCCGAACGGCCTGCAGCAGGCTATCCGCCTGCGCCTTGACCGTTGAATCGGGACGATTCTCCACTTTGAGGAGAATATGCCTGGCCTTCACAGAGTCAGGACGGCTGGTTTTTTGGGATAGTTTGGTCAAAACAAAGGCTCCATTCTCAACATAGAGATCGGTCACCGTACCGACGGGTGAACCGGCCAAGGCCACCAAGGCGGGCTGGGTCAGGCTTGAAACCGGCGTAAAGCGATCATCGTAGGGCAAATCCGAACGCAAGGCCGCAAAAGCGCTGTCATCGGTGCTGGCAACAAGGGCATCCCGCAGATCCATCAAGGTTTGACGAGCCTTGGAAGAGTCCTCGCTAGAGGCGGTTACTTCAAAGCTCACATAATCCAGGGCTCTGATATCGTCCTTGAGCTTGAAAGTTGCTTTGAATTTTTCGTAGGCCTTTTGGTAGTCCTCATCGCTAAGCCGGATGGTCGAATCCACGATGGCGCTGTAATCCAGAAGCGCGTAACGACCGGTGGCAGCGATATTGGTTCCTTTGACGAACTCATCGGCAAAAAAATCAGGGATATACATGCCCTTGGCCACCAAATTGGCGTATTTGCGGGTTGTACGGTCCTTGAGCAGGTAATCTTCAAAGGCCTTCCACTTTTTCTGCATATCGGCAGGCTGTTTGGAAAGGTTTTTGAGGAAATCAACCACCCTGGTCCGGTCAAATTGCCCGGTTTGCGGGTCGGTAAAGGCCTTTTGAATTTCGGGATGAAGGTTTTTGCCTTGTACCATATCGTACAATTCCTCTTCGCCGACCTCCAGGCCCAAATCCTTGTAGGTTTCACCCATAATCCGCTCCCTCAGCAATTCATTCCAAACCTGATCCCTTAGAGAGGCCATGGTCGCCTCGTCAACCTGGGCGCTGTTGGTATTGGCTTTGTAATTCTCGACGGTCTCCTGCAATTTGGCGTCAAAGAGATTCAAACTGATTTTGTCCCCCTCAATTTCGCCCACATCCGTTGGGTTACGTTGCGAGAAAAGGCCGTTTCCGGTGAAAACGTCCATGGCCAAGAAGGAAACCAGGGCAAGACCAATGAGAGCGACCAGAAGACCCGCTTTGCTGCGTATAGTGGTAATAACCGACATCTTACAAAAATTAAGGGATGCAAAAATAAGCCTTTGGGCCTATTCTTCAGCATCCTTTCCGAGCCTACGCAGGCTAACCAGATCGATTCGGGTTGTGCTCACCGCTTCGACCCGGACTTCGAGGCCTTCTTCGACCCAGGTACTTCCGGCTTCGGGGAGGTCCCCACGGCTTTCCATCACCCACCCCCCCAGCGTCTCGTAAGGGCCCACGGGGATCCCCAAGCCATAATGCTCGTTGATATAATCCACCTCCAAGCGACCCGAAAAAAGGAATTTTCCGGCTTCCAGCTCTTTCTCAACCCTTTCGGGCTCGTCATGTTCGTCTTGAATTTCACCAAAAATTTCTTCGAGCAAATCCTCCACGGTGACCATGCCCGCCGTCCCACCGAGTTCATCCACCACCAGCGCCATGGAACGCCTCCCAGCCGTCAGTTGTTTGAGCAAACGGGAGGCCGACATGGATTCCGGAACAATGGCCAAAGGCAATTGCAAATCCTGCAACCGAAAAGGCAACGACGGGTCCAATGCCAATACCGAATGAAAGTGAACATAACCGACCACATGATCCATATCGCCGCGGTACAGAAGGAGCTTGGACAAGCCGCTTTCATTGAAGGCTTTGAGGACTTGATCACGACTGCTCCCCACCTCCAAGCCCACCAATTCCGTACGGGGCACCATGCAGCCTCTTATTTTTATATCACTGAAATAGAGTGCTTTGTGAAAGTAACCCAGATCCACCTCCTGCTCCGCTGCCTCGTCTTGGGCGTACACTTGTTCGTTGAGCCAATGGCTGAGTTCGGCCTTATCAAAGACCTTGGCGGTACGGGCTTCGCCTTCGCTGCTCACCTGGCGAACCAACCAGCGACTGGCCCGACTGACTACATAAACAAAAGGATATAACAAATAATAAACCGCCTGCATGGGTCTTGCAAAAGCCATGAAAAGGGCGTCTGCGTTGGCCCGAAAAACGGTTTTGGGGAAATACTCTCCCAACAACAAAACAACCACCGAACTCAACAGGGTCTGCAGCCCCAGCATGGCCAAATCCAGACCAGCCAAAACTGGAAACCACGACAAAAGTAGGGGTTCAATTAGGGGCGTCAAAAACATCCCATACACCACGAGGGCCAGGTTGTTTCCAATCAATATGGTCCCCAAAAATTCATCCGAATTCCGAACGAAGCGACCCAGAATCAAGGCCGAGGGGACCGCTTGCTTCTGGCGCAATTCCAAGCGAAATCGGTTGGCGTTCAGGAAAGCTGATTCCATGCCCGAAAAAAAAGCCGAGGCCATTAAGGCCAGTAAAACACCAATCACCGCACGAATTTAAGACCGGTCCCCCCAGCGAACGCTTCCTTTGAGCTTGAGAATGCGGTATTGGCTCAAATCTCGGTTGGCTTCCAACCCCTCTCCCATCAACAGTTCCCGTGGCGTCCGGATACGGACCGGGCCCGTGGTATAAACCCTACCGGTCGCTTCCTCCATGAACAAACGTTCCGTAAACAAGGTATCACCAGCGGTATTATTGGCCACAACCCGTCCCCTCGCCTCCAAAATGCCTTTTTTGGAATCCCTGCGACCCCCTTCGGCGGTCAACCGACTGAGAATGCGCGTACCCGCTGCGTCGTAAAAAGCAACCCTTAAACCATCGTACAAATCCAGCCTGTCCTGATTTCGGTGCCAGGCCGCCCTACCAGCCACGGCATGGGCCTTGACTTTGCCTTGGCTATAAAACCACCAATCCACCCCCTCCATGCGATCCACCCCGACCTCCAACGGATTTCGAAACCGCTCGGCCTTCTCCCGATCCGGGGTGCATCCCCCGACCAACCCAAGGACTAGGCCATAAAAACAAAACCAAACCCGCATCCAGGCCCCATTCCGCGTCCTTTCACGCCTCGGAGGGGTCCAAGAATCCATCAATCCGAGGTACGGACCGAGGTGCTTTCCTGAATCCAACAACCGACACGGAAGGCATCGCCTCCTTTGTAGGGAGGGTTGTTAAAAAAGAGGGTTTCCTTTTTGGGGAAATAGCCGCTGTATTTGTCCACCAACTGATCGCACTCGGTTTGCAGGGCCGGATTGGTACGGGCCGCCTGCTTGAACTTGTCAACCGCGGCCCAATAAACAGCCTGGGCCGAAATGCCACCACCCCCACAGACATTGTAACTGGCGGCGTACAGGTTCCCAATAAAGAGGAGCGGCTTGCCCCAATTGGGGCGAAGGGCATTGGCTTGGAGGGCCAATTCCCTGGCTTTGTCGTATTGCTTGTCCTCGCTAAACAAAGCCGCATAATCCAAGGTATACTGCGCTTTGACGGAATCATCCGAGACCAATTTGAGGGCTTCTTGGTAGTAGGTATCGGCCTCCTTGGTTCGGTTGCTCTTGTGGAAACGACGAGCCAATTCGATACCGAGGGCCGGCTGGGGATCGTCCGAAAACTTGCTGACAGCGACCTTCTCGTAAAATTCGGACTCCTTGCAGTTCTTGATCCTTAATTGGTTGTAAATAAGGTCTCTAAGTGCCTTTTCGGTATTGCCTGCGATAAATTTGGCTTCAAAATTCTTGAGGATCTGATCGCAATTCTCAATAACCGAAATCGACAAGTCGGCATCCAATGCCGCTTTGTTTTCGGTGTAACGAAGGCGCTTGGTGGAATCCAACGAAGGGTTGGCGAGGTTGGCATCGGCAATGCCCGTCAACTGGTTGTACAAATCAAAGATTTGGTCCTGGTTCAAGGCTCCGCCCTTGTATTCCTTGATGGCGACTTTGAAATAATATCCCAGAACAAAAGGCTCGGTGGCCTGCCCCCCCACCTGCACGGCCACTTCAAAGGCTTCGCGGATGCGCTGGTTCTGTCCGGGGATGAAATCCAGCATGTCAACCGCCTTGCGACCCAAGGCATTGGAAGCGCTTTTGGGGAAGAACTTGGCCCTTGCGTCGTAGATCAGCAACAAGGTATCCAAAAGAGGCGTGCGCAAGACGGAGTCTTTTTGGGCCTTCAAGCGGTCCTTGAACATAGCGATCCCGTCAATATGCGTCTGCTCGCGCGAGCAGGGCGCTTGCTCAAAAACATAGCGCCAAGGCTCCAAAGCGGCCGCAAAATTCTTTTGTTTGAAAAATTCCCGGTAGAGCGAGATGTTTTGGATGGTCTGAACACTATCCACCCCCCATTTTTTGGAACAATCGGCCTGAGCGCTCACCATCTCCGTCGAAAACAGGCCTAGGCAGGCAACGAAAAGGAAGAGACGGGTAAAAATTTGTTTGAAAGGTGTTTTCATTTTGGGCGGAAAAAGCTGTTTTGGGTACAAGTTCTCGTGTTATGAACGCAGGAATAGAAAAAAATAGATACAGAAATGACCTAAAGATCCGATCATTTATTTGTTCGACGCGAAATTAATCGTAGACCCTCCGGATAAACCAACGATCGTTGAGATTTAAGGAAAGGTTGAAGCGCACAAAATCTTCACGCAACAATCCCTGACGCAGGGTGCCCCAACGACCCGCCTCCAATCCAAAATTCAAAACGCTCACCGACCTTCTCAAGGGGATCCCCAAGCCCAGGTGGATTCCTGCCTCGGGAATGGATTGATTCCGAAGGCGAAGTCCCCCGGGGCTGTACCTCAATCCGGCTCGGTAGATCACGGACCGACCCGAAGAGCCGCCCCCTGGCTTCACAAGCCGGTACCCACCCCATCGCAGGGTCCATTGATTCTGCATGGAATCCGAGCGACCCATCACCCTCCATTGGCTGAGGGGCTCGTAATTCAATTCCAAGCCGGTTCCAGCCTTTCCTTCCTTTTCGAGCCAATAACCCAAGCTGGCTTTGAGGGGCATGGACAGGTTGCCCTTGGATTCGGGCAGGCTGTAAACCGTATCGCGGACCCTGGGGGTGCCTGCAATGAGCGTATAGCGCTCGGCCAGAAGAGTTTGACGCATGGCAGCATCCAAGGGCAGGCGAAGAACAAGGCCCCAAGTCCCTCGCCAAGCGGTGGTAGGCTTGCCGGGTTGAAACTGAAAGCCGATCTGATGGTAAAGGTCCAAGACGGACCATTGATCCTGAACACGGACGTTAAAGGCTTGGATAGAATCGGGAAAAACCCGACGAAATTCTCGTATACTCTTTCCGAAGAGGGCGTTGGCGGTGTAACCCACCCTCCAATGTGAATTGATCTGCCAACCCCAGGCCCAGGCCAAACGGTTGAACCCTCCCCGACCTGTATAGTATTCGTCCACCTGGTAAGGGGCCTGTCCACCTCCCGGATCGACCAACCCACGACCCGATACATCGTAATTGGTGAGTGCAAAGGGCGTAAACGAAAGGGAGGTGCCCAAGGTTTTTCCGACCGGTACCGCCAAAGCCAAGTGACTGAGGTTGATATTGGATTTGGTCAGCGCCTGATCGTTGGTACGCAGAAAGGAAAAGCGGGCCTGCGTTCCTATCTCCATGCGGGTCAATGCTCCTTGACCCAAAGACGCCGGGTTCTCGGTGTTAATCCACAAAGGATGGGTCACAGCTGCCTGCATTCCACCCAGGCCTCCAAAGGCGGAGCCAACCAGGGGCTGAAATTCTCCCATTCCAAAACGAGCATAGGGGGAGCCGTAGTTGGCAATTTGGGCATGAACCCCCAGGCAACCCCACAACACCAAGAGGGTCACCAAGTACAAAGGGCCCCAAGGGCGTTTAGGATTGTGGTTTTGCATGGAGTAGCAAGGTATAAAGACCGTGCAGGGCCAGGTTTGGCTCGGCAAAGATGGGGCCATCGGCCCGGATTTGGGCCAAAACCTCCGGCTTGGCATCACCACCGCAGACCAGGACTCCTGCCCCGGGCTGGACCTCGTTCCACCGCCGTGCATGGTTCTGGATTTCAGCGATCCAACCCCCCTGCGCCCCGGCATGAATCGCCTCTAGGGTGCTCCTGCCCGGGTAGGGGGTCGGGGTATAAGATGGTTCCAGGTCCGGCAATGCGGCGGTTTCACGATGCAAAGCCCGGTAACGCATGCGCAATCCGGGCGATATCAAACCACCCAAATGCCTAGCAGGTACCCCGTTTTCCGAAGGCAGGAGCCAATCCACGGTCAGGCAGGTCCCCAGCCCCAGAACCATCCAGGCCTGGTCGGGGTGCAGGGCCAGCGCACCTGCCATCTGGATTTTGCGGTCCAAACCCAACGTCTCGGGGGTCCGGTACTGGGTTTCAAAGGGCCAAAAGGAGGACGCATCCGGCCAAAAAGGCGGGGGCAAACCCGCGGATAGCCAAACTTCTTCCCAATAATTTCGGGGCAAGGAAACCGATGCCACCTCCGTTAAAGTGGGTCGGCCCAGGCTGAGGGCCTCACGCAGGGTTTCATGTACCCGGTTGAGAGGGGAACGCAGCACCTTTAGAAGCTCCCCTGCTTCATCCCATATACCCCACTTAATCAGGGTGTTACCAGCATCAATGGTCCAAATCATACGGGGATATTCTCTTCGTTAACCGATTCTTGGCTGTAAAGTAAACGATATTCGGGGTGACGCAGAATCAAGGATTGATCCCGCTTGGGGTTCCAAACCAACAGGCCCCCATCGGAAACCAATCCCTGGATTTCAAAAAAGCAACGGCCCTCCGGACCATCAAAGGCACAGAATTGGCCGAATCCCCACAAACGCTCCTTGCATTTTTGCAACCAATCATCCTGGGGGAGCCCCTCCAATCCAGGAACCAACGCCCATGACCAAGCATTTAGGATGACGTTGAGCAGGTCGGCGGCAACAGGGGCCGCAGGAGGGGTGCCATTCGATTGCTTGGCCCAGGATTCCTGTTCCAGAAGGAGGGAAGTGGCCCAAGGAAGCTCCTCTGGGAAGGTTTGTTGCAATAAGTTGAGACCAAAGCCCACCAAGGCCTCCTGGAGACGGGGTCCTTGAACCTGGCTTTCGATGAGCAAACCACCCAATTTGCGCCCCTGGCCGTTGACCCAATCGTTGGGCCATTTGAGCAGAACCTGAACACCGGGGCGATAGGCCTCCACAGCCTGCGCAACGGCCAAAGCCAAGCGATACCCCCATTCGGGGGCTTTATCCAAGGGCAAAGCAGGCCGCAAATGCACCGAAGCCAAAAGTCCCTGTCCCGAATCACAAGTCCACGTTTGTCCCATTCGGCCCCGGCCTTTGTTCTGATGCAGAGCCCAAACCACCTTGGCGGGGTCTTCTAGGCCTTTTTCCCGCCTGCTCAGGAGTTCCCGTAGCGTATCTTGGGTGCTGTCCACCACCTCGTAAGCAAACACTTCAAAGGGGTGGTCCTTATTAGGTCCTGCTGGACTCGGTAAATCGTTCATTGCCTAACTACTTTTGCAAAAATATTCTTTTCACCCCCCCGTTTCTTTATGACTACACCCGATCCCTCGTCGGACCATCCCCTTGTCCATGCTGTGGTTGAGGGCCTCGAAGACAAAAAAGGACAAAAAATCTGCATCATGGACCTTCGTCATCTGCGCGATCGCATGGCCGATTACTTTGTCATTGCCCAGGCCGAATCAGGCACCCAGCTACGAGCAATGGCTGAATCGGTGCAGGAAACCGTCAAAGCCCAAACCGGCCTGAGGGTCTGGGGCAGCGAAGGCCAGAACCACGGAAGGTGGATTCTATTGGATTACGCCGATGTGGTGGTCCATCTTTTCTTACCCGAAATCCGGGAATTTTACAACCTCGAAAAACTCTGGAACGACGCAAGGATGACCTATCCACAGTCCCTTCCGGCCGATTCCAATCCTCAGTAACATGGCCAAGACCCGCAAACCCAAAATCAGCCCAAACGGGCCCAAACCCGGGCCCAATGCACCCAAAAAATCTTTCAACCTCTATTGGCTGTACATTGTTATCGCTCTGGTTTTACTTGGCTTGCAGTTCTTGAACCCAGGAAGCACAGCCAAAACCATTTCCTGGAAAGAATTTACGGCTTTGGCATCCAAAGGCGAAGTCGAAAAACTCGTGGGCTACAAACAGGATGACCTCTATGTTATGGAGGTTCATCTAACGGAGAAAGCCATGGAATCGGAGAAGTACAGAGAATTTCGTAACAAAAGTTTTGGCGGTCCCCGCAACAATCCCTATTACTTTACCGAAAGCTCCCCCGAAAGTTTGGAAAATCGGCTCAAAGACTGGGCCATCAAAGACAAAAAGGACGAGATTGCTGTCCAATGGGAGTCTCGGCATTCGTGGTTTAGCGACGCCTTGGGTTTCTTGTTGCCAACACTTCTTTTGGTTGGACTATGGTTTCTGTTGTTCCGGCGCGTGACATCGGGCGGCGGCCCCGGCGGTCAGATTTTTAACATTGGTAAATCCAAAGCGACTCTGTTCGACAAGAACACCAAGGTTAACATTACTTTTAACGATGTCGCTGGCCTTGAAGAGGCCAAGGTGGAAGTGATGGAAGTGGTTGATTTTCTTAAGAACCCCAAAAAGTACACCGCTTTGGGCGGAAAAATCCCCAAAGGAGTCTTGTTGGTAGGACCTCCGGGCACAGGCAAAACCCTGTTGGCCAAGGCGGTAGCCGGCGAAGCCCAGGTTCCTTTCTTCACCCTAAGCGGATCGGATTTTGTCGAAATGTTTGTCGGTGTCGGCGCCAGTCGGGTCCGGGATTTGTTCAAACAAGCCCGCGAAAAAGCCCCTTGTATCATTTTCATTGATGAAATAGATGCGGTTGGGCGATCCAGGGGCAAGAACCAAATCATGGGTGGGAATGACGAACGCGAAAGCACCTTGAACCAACTCCTGGTTGAAATGGATGGCTTTTCGACGGACCTGGGCATCATCATGATGGCCGCGACCAACCGACCGGATGTATTGGACCCCGCCCTTCTAAGGCCGGGACGCTTTGACCGTCAAATCAGCATTGATAGACCGGACCTTATTGGCAGAGAACAAATCTTCAAAGTCCATCTCAAGGCCTTGAAATTGGCCGCTGAAGTGGATGCCCACAAACTGGCCGAACAGACCCCTGGATTTGCGGGAGCCGAAATCGCCAATGTGTGCAACGAAGCTGCCTTGATCGCAGCACGCACCGACAAGAAGGAGGTCGAAATGATTGACTTTAATGCGGCCATCGATCGGGTTATCGGTGGCCTGGAAAAGAAAAACAAAATCATCTCCCCCGAAGAGAAGAAAATCGTGGCCTACCACGAGGCAGGCCATGCCGTTGTGGGATGGTTCCTGGACAGCACCGATCCATTGGTCAAGGTGAGCATCGTCCCCCGAGGCGTAGCCGCTTTGGGTTATGCCCAATACCTGCCCAAAGAGCAATACCTCTACACCACCGAACAGCTTTTGGATACCATGTGCATGACCCTGGGTGGTCGAGCGGCCGAAGAAGTGGTCTTTGGGCGAATTAGCACCGGCGCCCAGAACGACTTGGAGCGCATCACCCGAGTTGCCTACGGCATGGTCACCCTGTACGGAATGAGCAAAGCCGTGGGACCGATTAGCTTCAACGATACCCAAGGCGAATACCAGTTCCGCAAGCCCTATTCAGAGGAAACAGCGTTGCTGATTGACCAAGAAGTCCGGGCCATTATCGACAAAGCCTATCAGCAAACCTTGGCCTTGGTCAAATCCAAACGAGCTATTCTCGAAGCCATCGCCCAAGAATTGCTGGCCAAGGAGGTTATTTTCCAGGTGGACCTGGAGCGCCTGGCGGGCCCGCGTCCCTTTGAGCATGACGCCTTGATCGTGCCCGAGCCGAAGGCTGAGCCAACGGCTGAGCCAACGGCTGAGCCAACAGCCGATGCGACGAGTCCATCCACTGTTAACGACCAACCCTAAAGCGGAATGGCGCTCTCATCGCGCGAGACCGTTATCCAGCGCCTGCGCAAAGCCCTGATTCACCCTTCCGACCCGCCCCTGCGGGTTCGCTCGGAACAGGCGGCCGAAGATCCTTTTGAACCCATTGAGGAAGACTTGGCTTTGGCCTTTGCCAAGCGATTGTTGCAACTCAAAGGCCAGTTTGTCTACGCCGAGACCCAAGCTGAATTGGCGACCTACTTGACCAAGGCCCTCGAAGGGGCTGATAATCGCAACCTCTTTTGTTTGGAACCCGAGATTCAGGATTTGTTAAGAAAATCGGGGCTTTCCTATCGCGTTGACACCGAACGAATGGAAGAAGCGGGGGTAGGTGTAACGGGCTGTGAAGCCCTGATTGCATGGAGCGGATCGGTCTTGGTAAGTTCGGCCCAAGCCTACGGGCGCAGCCTCACGGTGTACCCACCCATTCATTGGGTGGTGGCCCGCAGCAGTCAATTGGTACCCCGCCTCAAGGACGCCTTTGGCCTTCTGCGTCAGCGTTATCCAGATCAAAACTACCCTTCCATGGTTTCGACCATTACCGGACCCAGTCGGACCGCTGATATCGAGAAAACCTTGGTATTGGGGGCGCATGGACCCCGAGAATTGTGGGTCTTTTTGTTGGAGGATGAAGCCCACGATAACCCTTGAGGCGGCCTATGAAGTCCATTTACCTCCTGAGTGATTTTCATCTGGGCAGCCCCTCGGTGGCGGCATCCCGTCCCCGGGAACAATTGTTGTTACGGTTTTTTGAGGAAACCTCGGCGGATGCCTCGGCGTATTATTTGTTAGGGGATGTTTTTGATTTTTGGTTTGAATTGCGGCACGCCGTTCCCAAACATTTTGTTCGTTTGCAGGGTTGCCTTGCCTCTTTGACCGATGCGGGCATTCCGGTCCATTATTTCACGGGCAACCACGACGCATGGACCTTTGGTTACTTGGAACAAGAGTTGGGGGTGATCCTGCACCGGGATACCCTGGTGACCGAATGGGAGGGAAAGCATTTGTTGCTGGCCCACGGAGATGGCAAGGGTCCCGGTGATCGTGGATACAAGCGCCTCAAACGCGTTTTTGGCTCCCGCCTTAACCAACACCTTTTTGGGCTCCTGCATCCGGATTTTTCTTTTGCCATTGCCCAAGGATGGTCCCGCCAAAGCCGAGCATCCCAAATCACAGAATCGTACGGAACAGACGATCAGTCCCCTGTTTTTGACCCCGCCAAAGAATGGCTGTACCAATACAGTCTGCGCAAACAAAAGGAGCGTCAACAAGCAGGGCTTGCCCCCTTGGATTACTTGGTCTTTGGGCATCGTCATTTGCCAATTTTTTGTCCCCTACCGGGTGGAGGGACCTATGTGAACCTGGGTGAATGGATGCACCAACCCACCTACGCCCGTTTTCATGCCGGTATCCTGGATTTGAAAACCTACCCGGATCATCAAAGCTCGGGCTATGGCCGCCTTTCTATTTGACCTTCCCATGTTCCTTTCTACTTCAACCAAAGCCACCCATGCTTGACCGGATTGCTCCCCTTCAGGCCCGATTTAACGACCTGGAACGCACGCTGCAGGACCCGGCTGTTTTTGGAGACTCGTCCAGAATGGCAAGTCTTAACAAAGAATACAGCAAGCTTCAGAAAATCCTGGATGTGGCTGATCGTTATCGGAAAACCCTTCAAAGAGTCGAGGAGGGCAAAATCTTTTTGACTGAAAACACCGATCCCGAATGGGCTGAATTGGGGCGCCAAGAACTCGACCAGGCCCAGGCCGAATTACCGGGTTTGGAAGAAGAACTCACCTGGCTGCTCATTCCCCGAGATCCCGAAGATGACAAAGATGTCCTTCTCGAAATCAGAGCGGGAACCGGTGGCGACGAGGCCGGGCTTTTTGCGGGGGACCTGGCCCGTATGTATCAACGATACTGCGAAAAACAAGGTTGGAAGGTGGAACTGCAGGATGCCAGCGAGAGTACGCTTGGCGGATACAAAGAAATCATTTACCGGGTCAGCGGTGACGAGGTCTTTGGGACCCTCAAGTTCGAATCCGGTGTTCACCGGGTTCAGCGGGTCCCAGCCACCGAAACCCAGGGCCGGGTGCATACCTCCGCGGCCACGGTGGCCGTGATGCCCGAAGCCGAAGAAATTGATGTGGTTTTGAACCCAGCGGATATTGAACTTCAAACCGCCCGATCGGGGGGAGCCGGTGGTCAAAATGTCAACAAAGTCGAAACCAAAGTCATGTTAACCCACAAACCCACGGGCATTGTGGTCACGTGTCAAGTGGAGCGTTCGCAATTAGGAAACAGGGCCCGAGCAATGGAGATGCTGCGAACCCGCCTTTATGAACTTCAAAAACAAAAAGCGGATGCCGAAGAAGCCGGCAAACGCAAATCCATGGTCTCCACCGGCGACCGTTCGGCCAAGATCCGGACCTATAATTTCCCGCAGAGTCGGGTGACGGATCACCGAATCGGAATGACCGTGTATTCTCTGGATCAGTTCATGGACGGCGATTTGCAGGACATGATTAATGCGCTCAAATTGGCCGAGAACACCGAAAGACTGGCCGGGCTGAAAACCTAAGGACCTACCATGTTCTTTTTTCTTGCATCTTTGGACCTTTAAAACCATCAAAAAAAATTCCCTGTGAGTACAATTGCGAATCCCAAGGACCTTGCGGTCATTGCCAACATCAAAGGCCTGGTGATGGACGCCACGGCGGCCGCTCATTCAGGGCATCCAGGCGGGGCCTTTTCGTCCTGCGATTTTGCAGCCTTGTTGTGGATGGAGACCTTGCACTTTGCTCCGGATTTCCCCAAATGGCCCCTGAGGGACCGCTTTGTGTTATCGGCAGGCCATGAATCCATGCTGCTGTACAGCATCCTGCATTTGTCAGGCATGCTGAATATGGACGAAATCCGGCGTTTTCGTCAATTGGGTAGCCTAACCCCGGGTCATCCCGAAAGTCATTTGACGCCGGGTGTTGAAGCCACCACCGGCCCCCTGGGCCAAGGGGTCGCCATGGGTGTCGGTATGGCCGTTGCTGCCCTGCAGGAACAAGCCCTGCGCCCCTTGGATCGATTGCCTCGAATTTGGGTTCTGGCGGGGGATGGTGATTTGCAGGAAGATGTGGCATTGGGGGCCTGCCAGCTGGCCGGGCATTGGGGGCTGGGGAATTTGGTCCTTTATTACGACAAAAACGATATTCAAATTTCGGGACCCGTTGATCGGGTCAGTTCCTTGGACTTCAAGGCTCACTTTGAATCCATGCAATGGGAGGTCCTCGAAATCAATGGGCACGACCACCATGAATTGCGGCAGGCAATGGAGCGGGCCACCCAGGCTGAGCGCAGTCGCCCCTTGTTCATCATTGGACAAAGCACCATGGCCCAAGGCGCCGCCACCATGGAGGGACTGGCCAAAACCCACGGTGAGCCCCTCCCCGCCGCGGAAATTGCCGCTACCAAGAGCCGACTGGGCCTGGATCCCGAGGCCTCCTTTGCGGTCCAACCCTCGGTTTACGAACATTTCAACCGAAGACTCAAGGAACTCAACGCCCTTGCGGCCGCTTACACCCCCCCAACAGCCCTTCAACAGGCCCCTGAAATCGCTTGGCCCACCTACGAAACCGGTCAAAGCCTGGCAACCCGCGTTGCTTTTGGACAGGCCTTGGCCCAAATGGCCCCGAAGATGTTGGGGCTAACGGGCGGAAGTGCTGACCTCGAGCCATCGAACAATACAGGGGCCTTTGCGGCCGCGGTTGGAGAGTTCACCCGCAATCACCGCAGCGGGCGCAACCTCGCTTTTGGGGTACGCGAGTTCCCCATGGCGGCGATTCTCAATGGGATGGCCCTCTACGCCCCGGATTTCAAACCCTTTGGCGCCACTTTTTTGACCTTCTCGGATTACATGCGCAATGCCATCCGGATGAGTGCCATCCAAAAGGTGCCGGTTCTGCATGTTTTTACCCACGATTCCATCTTCCTGGGGGAGGACGGCCCAACGCACCAATCCGTTGAACATATCATGAGTCTTCGGGCTATCCCGGACCTTTGGGTCATGCGACCGGCCGATGCCCGTGAAACCCAGGCCTGCCTGCGTTTGTGGGCGGCCCAAGGCCATCAACCGGCCGTACTCGCTTTGACCCGACAGAATGTGCCCACCCTGCCTTGCACCGAAGATGCCCCCCAGGCCCTGGATGCCAAGGTGGCCCAAGGCGCGTACCTGGCCTGGAAGCAAGAAGGCTCGGATTCAACCTTGGCCCCACTCTATGGGTACGCCACCGGGTCCGAGGTCGCCACGCTGATCAAAGCCTGCCAAGGCCTTGCCGAGAGCGAAGGATCGCTTCACCAACGCGAAATGCGGGTTTATTCGCTGCCTTGTTGGGAGCTTTTGGATGAACAACCGGCCGCTTACAAGGCCGAAGTCCTGGGACCTGCCCATGCCCGGCGTGTTTCGCTGGAAGCCGGCGTTACCCTGGGTTGGACCCGATTCACAGGCCTTGATGGCTTAACCATGGGCGTAGATACCTTCGGTTATTCGGCACCGGGTTCTGACTTGGCCCGTCATTTTGGTCTAGAGCCACAACAGGTTCAGGATCGGATTGCTGCATGGCTCAACAGCCCCCAAAATCCAGCCTAAAGAAATTTTCGCCATGAAAAACCTATTCAGCCCCCGTAGAATTCTCCTCCTGCAGGCCTCCGCTATTCTTGGATTGTTTTCGCTGCTGACCTTGTCGGTCTTGGCCCAATCCAATCCCAGCCCCGGCAAACCCCAATCCAAACCTATTTGGATTACCGGAGCCATCATCCATGATGCGGTCAACCCTCCCTATCCCGGAGTCATCGGCTTCGACAAAGGTGAGATCGTCTATGTGGGACGTGGTGCTGAAATCCGATTGGACGCGGTAAATTCCGAAATTATCGATGCCCGAGGTCAGCATGTTTATCCTGGATTTATCGCCCTCCACACCCTGCTGGGCTTGTACGAAATCGAATCGGTCCGCGCCACGAGGGATCATACCGAATCCGGCACCCTGAACCCCCATGTTCATGCCTTGATTGCTTATAATTCAGATTCAAGAATCGTCCCGACCGTTCGTAACCACGGGGTCCTGCTGGCCCAAATCGCACCGGAAGGCGGTCTGATCTCGGGACGATCTGCGGTTGTACAATTGGATGCCTGGAATTGGGAGGATGCCTGTGTCAAAGCAGCCGATGGGATGTATGTGCAGTGGCCCTCGATGAGCAACAGCACCGGACCCCGAGCCCCCAGTGCCGAGGAACAAAACAAAGCCCGCAACCTCACCCTGGGATCGTTGGAACAATACCTCAACGAGGCCCGAGACTACCACCTCCAAAACCCAAGCAACGACCCCTCCGGTAATCAGCGACCTATCAACCTCAAACTGGCCTCCGCCAGCGGGTTATGGAACGGCCAAACCAAGGTCTTTGTACGGGTTGGGGATGCCAAAGGGATGGTGGCCGCTGTTGAATTTTTTGCGCGTTGGGACCTCAAGCCCGTGTTGGTTGGGGCCGAAGAAGCCGATCAAATTCAAGATTGGTTGGCCGCCCAAAAAATCGATTTGATTCTGCCCAAAGTACACCGACTTCCGAACCGAGACGGGGATCCCGTGTACTCGGCCTACGATGCTCCGGCCCGTTTGGCCCGTGCCGGCGTTCGCTTTGGGTTCAGCATGGAGGGGGCTTGGAATCAGCGAAACTTACCTTACCAGGCCGGTCACGCTGTTGGTTTTGGATTGGATACCCTGCGGGCCCTTCAAGCCCTGACCCTGGATGCTGCCCGCATTTTGGGCATCGACCAACGGTATGGTAGCCTCGAAGTGGGCAAAAGCGCCACCCTCTTTCTGTCCGCAGGGGATGCCTTGGACATGAGAGGAAACAATCCGACCCATGCCTTTGTGGATGGCCGCCGGGTGAACCTGGACGATAAACAAAAAGTGCTTTATCGCAAATTCAGCGAGAAATACGAGATACCAGCCCGTTAAGGATGGAGGTATTTGAGGCGCGGGGCGCCCTTTTAGGCAACTTCTGCGAACATGGCTTGAAGCCGCTCCGCGATCGCATCGGCGCTGTGCCCCTCAATACCACTCCTCTCAATGAGTTGAATCAATTGACCCCCTTTGAACAAAGCAATGCAGGGGGAAGATGGAGGGTACGGCAAAAAATGCGTTCGCATTTCGTCGACAGCATCGGTCTCCATACCCGCAAAGACGGTCACCCGTGCGTTGGGAGCGGAGGCATGTTCCAAGGCTTTGCGGATACCAGGACGGGCATTGGCCGCCGCACATCCGCAGACTGAATTCACCACGACCAAGGCCAGGTCATCTTTGCGATTCACAAAATCCTGAACCTGTTCAGGGGTTCGTAGTTCTTCAAAACCAAGGTCGGTGAGTTCTCTGCGCATAGGCGCCACCATAAATTCGGGATAAGGCATGGTATAACTGTTTTTGGGTTAAAGGAAGAAGACCCATCGCCCCGGCGGGGTAACCCAGTCTTCGAACGCAAAAATACAACGCACCCACCGCGGGCATCGTATATTTGCGGCCCAAACCAAAAACTATGGAAAGCGCTGTTGCTCAATACAAAGTCAAAGACATTGCCCTCGCCGAATGGGGTCGCAAAGAAATTCGTCTGGCCGAAGCCGAAATGCCGGGCCTGATGGCATTGCGTGAAGAATTCGGTCCTACCCAGCCCCTCAAGGGTGCCCGCATTGCAGGTTGCCTGCACATGACCATTCAGACGGCCGTTTTGATCGAAACCCTCAAGGAACTCGGTGCCGAAGTCAGCTGGTCCTCCTGCAATATTTTTTCGACCCAGGACCACGCCGCTGCCGCCATCGCTGCCGCCGGGATCCCGGTCTACGCTTGGAAGGGCATGACCGAAGAAGAATACGAGTGGTGCATTGAACAAACCCTGCACGCTTTTGAGGGCGGACAGCCCCTGAACATGATCCTGGACGACGGAGGAGATTTGACCAATGTGGTGTTGGATCGTTACCCAGAAATGGTCGCCAACATCCGTGGTATCTCCGAAGAAACCACCACCGGTGTAGCCCGCCTCTACAAGCGGATGCGCGAAGGCACCCTGCCGGTTCCCGCCATTAATGTGAACGATTCCGTTACCAAATCCAAATTTGACAACAAGTACGGTTGTCGCGAATCGGCCGTTGATGCGATCCGTCGTGCAACCGATGTTATGATGGCTGGCAAAGTAGCCGTCGTCTGTGGTTACGGAGATGTCGGCAAAGGAACCGCCGAAAGTCTTCGCGGCGCTGGGGCTCGTGTTATTGTTACAGAGATTGACCCTATCTGCGCTTTGCAAGCCGCCATGGACGGCTACCAGGTTCAACGCTTGGATAGTGTTATCGATCGCGTTGATATGGTTGTCACGGCCACTGGAAATTGTAACATTGTGACCGATAGGCACTTTCGTAAGATGAAAGACAAAACCATTGTCTGCAATATCGGTCACTTTGACAACGAAATTGACATGGCCTGGTTGAACAAAAATCATGGCGACTCCAAGTACACGGTCAAGCCGCAGGTCGATGTTTATACCATTGAGGGTCGCGAAATCATTGTTCTGGCCGAAGGTCGCTTGGTGAACCTTGGTTGCGCCATGGGACACCCAAGCTTTGTGATGTCCAACTCGTTTACCAATCAAACCTTGGCTCAAATGGAGTTGTGGAGCAATGCCGGTAATTACAGCAATCAGGTGTATGTCCTCCCCAAGCACCTCGACGAAAAGGTCGCTGCCCTGCACCTTTCGAAGGTCGGCGCCGAACTGGAAACCCTGAGCAACGAACAAGCCGATTATATCGGGGTCGGCCTTAACGGTCCTTTCAAAACCGAAATGTACCGCTACTAGGCAGAGGGCGTTGGTTGTTGAAGGATCCCCTCAGGGGAGATTCGGCGATCAACGACCGCGATGCCCATGAGCGACCGCGATGCCAGTGGCGACCGCGATTACGCTAGAAAATCAAAAGGGCTGCCTTCGGGCAGCCCTTTTTGTTGGCCGACTAGGTCTCGAACCTAGACTCTTCTGAACCAAAATCAGACGTGTTGCCAATTACACCATCGGCCAGCTTGGTCCCCGTTTTGACAGACTCAGAGGCTTTTAGGGGCCATCAAGGTCCGTAAACGGAGGGCAAATATAGCCCGATTCAGGGCATTTATCCCTATTTTCGGGGCTAAATTGAAGAGAAATGAGCTACCAGAAAATTAACAACCTCTTGGGATGGTTGGTTTTTGCCTTTGCGACGGCTGTTTACACCCTCACCCTGGAACCAACCACTTCCTTTTGGGACTGCGGTGAATTTATTTCGGCCTGTTTCAAATTGCAGGTTATGCACCCCCCCGGGGCCCCTTTCTTTATGCTAACGGGGCGCCTTTTCACACTTTTGGCCGGTAGCCCCGAAAACGTCGCTTGGTCGGTCAACTTTTTGAGCGGACTCACCTCGGGGTTCACCATTCTCTTTTTGTTTTGGACGATTACGGCTCTGGGCCGAAAAATGGTCGAAAAAGAGCAACAAAGCCTTACCGGCTCCTCCCTTTGGTTGGTGATGGGTTCCGGCTTGGTGGGTGCTCTGGCTTATACTTTTTCGGACTCCTTTTGGTTCTCAGCCGTCGAAGGTGAAGTTTATGCGTATTCATCTTTCTTCACAGCGGTTGTTTTCTGGGCCGTCTTGAAATGGGAGCGCGTTGCCGATGAGCCCTATGCCGATCGTTGGCTATTATTGATTGCCTATTTGATGGGCCTGTCCATCGGTGTCCACTTGCTGAACTTGTTGGCGATTCCGGCGATTTGCTTGGTAGTCTACCTGCGCCATAACACACCCACACCGCGCGGTGTTGTTGTGAGTCTTCTGGGGTCGGTCGGTGTGCTGGCCTTGGTTCAGTACGGAATTATCCCAGGATTGCCCACCCTAGCCTCCAAGTTTGAGCTCCTAGCCGTCAATAGCATGGGGCTGCCTTTTGGATCTGGAAACTGGGCTTTTGCCCTTCTTTTTGTGGGTGGCCTGGCTTGGGGTATCGCCCATACCCACCGCACAGGCAGAGTCCTTTTGAACCAACTCTTGCTGGGTACCGCCTTCGTAGTCATCGGGTATTCTTCCTACAGCATGATTGTGATCCGCTCCCATGCCGATCCCTCGATCAACATGAACAAACCATCGGATATTTTTTCGTTGTTATCCTATATCAACCGTGAACAATACGGCGATCGCCCTTTGTTAACGGGACCTTATTTCACCGCCGAAGTGGTAGACCAAGAAGAAGGACCCATGAAATACCGCAAAGGGCCCAACAACTATGTCGAAGCCGGTCGCGACATTATTCCGATTTACGATCCAACTCAAAACACCTTTTTGCCCAGGGCCTACAAACGCGCTGGTACCCAGCAGCGGCATATTGATTTTTACAAATCCTGGCTTGATTTGAAAGATGGCGAAAAGCCCCGCTTCTCCGACAACATGAATTTCTTGTTCACCTACCAGTTAGGGCACATGTACATGCGTTATTTCCTATGGAATTTTGTGGGACGTCAAAACGACATTCAGGGACACGGTCGGGATTTTGAAAAAGGGAACTGGATTAGTGGAATTGAGGCCCTGGATGAATCCCGCGTTGGACCCTCGGCCAAACTGCCCGCGCATCGCAAAGGCAACAAAGCCCGCAATACGTATTTTGGATTGCCCCTCCTGCTAGGCCTGCTTGGTCTTTGGTATCATTTCAAGAAAGCCAAAGGAGATGCCTGGACCGTTTTTCTGCTCTTCTTACTGACCGGAATCGCGATTGTTATCTACCTGAATTTTGAGCCATTGCAACCGCGCGAACGGGACTACGCCTATGTTGGTTCGTTCTATGCGTTCGCCATTTGGATCGGACTGGGTGTCATGGCGCTGGGTCGTTTGGTTGGGAGCCGATTGAGCCCTGCCCTTGCGGCACCGTTGGCAGTTGTTGCTGGTCTAGGGATTCCCGCCATCATGGGCGCTCAGAACTGGGATGACCATGATCGTTCTGGTAAATTCACCGCCCGGGATATCGCCGTGAATTATTTGGAATCCTGCCCGCCCAATGCAATTCTCTTTACCATGGGCGATAACGATACCTATCCTTTGTGGTATGCTCAAGAAGTCGAAGGAATCCGCTCCGATGTGCGTGTTGTTAACCTGAGTTTGTTGGGAACGGATTGGTATATTGACCATCTGCGTAAGAGCATGAACCAAAGCGAGGCCATCCCCCTGAGCATCGCCCAAGACAAAATCGCTATGGGCACTCGGGATTACCTGCCGTTTTTTGACCGCAAGCTCCAAGGTTACTACGACCTAGAGCAATTGGTTCAATTCATGGCAAGCGACGATCCTTCGGCTAAACTCCCAACACAGAGCGGGACCATGATCAATTATTTCCCTACTCAGAACTTTTCGCTGCCAGTGAATCTTCAAAACGCCATGGCGCAGGGCGCTGTTACAACATCGGACTCATCCCGTGCCCCTCAAAGTATCGAATGGACCTTTGCCCGCAACGGAGTCATGAAGAATGACTTGATAATCATGGACTTGTTAGCTCAGAATCGCTGGAAAAGGCCGGTTTGCTGGACGGTTTCTATGGGTTCCGAACAATACCTAGGACTCGAAGATTATTTCCGATTAGAGGGCTTGGTTTATCGCCTGACTCCGTTCCGAGTTCCTGCCAATCAAGGCATGCCATCCCAAACCGCCGTGGATATCATGCTTGAAAATTTCACCAAGAAATTCCGCTGGGGTCGGATGAAGGAGGAAATTTACATTGACCCTGAAACCAACCGTATGACCATCAACCTGCGTAGCAATGCGATGCGCTTGGTTGAGAATCTTCTTTTGACTGGCCGGAACGAGGATGCCGTTCGGGTTCTGGATTTGTGCGATACCGAAATGCCCAATCACAAAATCACCTACCTCCCCTACAATTATCAGATGGTAGAGTTTTATCACCGAGCGGGCGCTCCAGCCAAGGCCAATCGCCTGGCCAAGGAGTTTTTTGACACCTACGAATCCGAAGCGATTTATTTTGCTTCGCTACGAGGTGAACAACGAAGCTTCTACGAACGGGATGAACAAGCCGCCAGGGCGGTGATGAATGAAATGGTCCGCTTGTCGCAAAGTTTTGGTCAAGGTTCCTTGGCCGAAGGTTTCCAGAAGCGCCTTACAGCCTTGGGCTCCTAGATCCTTATGATCAGAGACCGAGGGTACAGGGGCCGTAGCGGGGGAGGTTTTAAATCCTCGGCCGATCTGCGCCCAGGGGTGCATGCTGTCGAAGTTCTCTTGGATTCAGGCCAAGAAATCAATCGCATATGGGTTCAGCGCGGCAAAAAGGATCCGGCTGTGCTCGGTTTGCTTCGCGAAGCCCGTCAACGCTTGGTGCCCGTTCAGGAAGTTCCGCCTGAGAAATTGCAACAACTTTGTCCCGGCAATCATCAGGGAATTGTGGCTCAGGCTTCGCCGATTGCCTACCATACCTTGGAAGAATGGGTCCAATCCGCCTTTGACCAAGGGCAGTCCCCGCTTTTGGTGGTCAGCGATGGGATCACGGATGTCCGCAATTTGGGGGCCCTGGCCCGATCCGCTTGGTGTTTGGGAGCGGATGCTTTGTTGATTCCCGGCCTGGACAACGCCCAAGTCACGCCGGATGCCATCAAGGCCAGCGCGGGTGCCTTGGAATTGTTACCGGTTTGCCGTACCCTTTCCTTGCCAGATGCCCTGCGTTACCTAGCCAATAGCGGATTCCGAATTATGGGAGCCAGCGAAAAAGGCAAAGACTTGGGCCGTGATCAAGATCTTTCAGGACCGTTGGCTTTGGTTTTGGGAGCCGAAGACCAGGGACTCAGCCCGGATACCCTTCGGCGCTGCGATGCCTTGCTTCGTATACCGATGCCGGCTCGAGCCCGGTCGATCGGTTCATTGAATGTTTCGGTGGCCGGTGGCATCCTACTCTTTGAGTGCCATTTGCAAAGAAGCCGTACCTAATCCAACTTTCCGGAATCCAATGCCGGCCTCCATCGAATCCTTTCTCGTCCCGCCCTTTTTGCGCAAAGGCGACACCGTTGGCTTGGTCGCGCCTTCGAGAGGCGTTGAATACGATCAAATCAGGGCATGGGTTGAATGGATGGAACGCCGAGGCTTCGAAGTCGAAGTCGGACTTAGCATTGGTCAATTCAAACATCAATTGGCCGGAACCGATGAAGAAAGAGCAGCTGACCTTCAGGGCTTTCTGAATCGTACCGATATAGCGGCCCTTTTTATGGCCCGCGGTGGCTACGGTGCGGCACGGATTTTGGACCTGGTGGATTGGTCGGCCCTTCGCCGTTCTCCCAAATGGCTTTGTGGTTACAGCGATTCCACAGCCATTCTGAATCATGCACTGGCCCATACCGGGGTTGCCGGCCTCCACGGCCCCATGCCCTTTCAATTCAACACCACCGAATGGGGAATCCAAAGCTGGGAGCTCACCTTGGCCCTGCTGGAGGGAGGTTTCCGCCAACCTGGTATCCCCTACATTGCCTTTGCCAACCAAGCAGAATCACTTCAGTCTCCCACCATTCCTAGCGGTCATAACCAACCAACGGCCCCCATGTTTGGCTGGCCGACTGGCAAACCATCCTCCAACACCGTGGAAGGCTACCTCTATGGGGGAAATTTATCGGTGATCTATAGTTTGTTAGGTTCCAATTCCTTGCCTGTCCACCGTGACCTTCTCCTATTGGCCGAGGACATTGATGAATACCGCTACCATCTGGATCGCATGTGGTTGGCCTTGCGGCGTAGCGGCCATCTCGACAAGGTCAAAGCTATTTTGTTGGGTGATTTTACCGACATCAAGGACCATTCCGTGCCTCATGGCCAGGAACCGATCGGTATTGCCTACGAACGAACCCAGAACCTCGGCGTGCCGGTCTTGTTTGGGTTGCCCTTTGGGCATGGCCTGCGAAATTTCCCATTACCCCTGGGCGTTAAGGTCCGCATCAACCCTCAAGGGTTGTATTTGCTGAATTCCTAAAAAAGGGTTCAAAGAACAGGGTTGACCTCTGGCTCCAAGTCAATCCCAAATTCCATCGCAACGGATGAGCGAATATCCTGCGCCAACTGCCACAAGT
>CAIOCC010000174.1 GCA_903856555.1 uncultured Bacteroidota bacterium | reverse complement strand
TTCACCGCCATCCAACCAAGAAGTGTCGGCCATTGCACCGCCCACATTGATGGCCATATTTACCGCAGAGGAATAGCCCGGCCAGTTGTTTTGGTTGAGCAGACCACCAAAACCATCGAGGTTCCCCACGATGTTGGAGTCGATCACCGATTGACCGTTGGGCAATTGGAACTTAGGCAGACTCACTTCGGACCACTGATTCATGGTGGGGTAGGCCAACGCCACATAACCACCGGAACCCACGCCAAATAGCGTGATTTTGCTTTGATCAATTTTGTAGGGATTGCCATCAATGGCCACCGTTTTGCGCATGAAGCGGACGGATGTTTTGATATCGTTGATCGCCCGATAAACCGCATTCAACAATTGAGCAGTGCGCTCAAGCTGGGTAGCGGCCAATGGGTTCCAACCTACACGGTATTTGGGGGCAATGACCACATAACCCCGCTTGGCCCACTGCCTGCACATATTGACTGCTGATGAGTCGTCAATACTACCTGTGATGCCACCGTTGATGACCGGGGGCAAAAAGTTCCCGGTGTGGATGTAAACCATGACCGGACGTGCCTGGTTCGCGTCAACCGACTGCGTTGGTTGGTAAACCCGCATGGTCAGGTTGGCTACAGGATAGGTCGTGGTGGGCGGGAAAAAGTGATTGTTGGCGCCGTAAACCACGTTGTTGGTCACGGTAATCTGGGCATCCGTGAAGACCTCGGAGAGGTAACGGTTGCCCTGAGCCATGACCCATTGCCCCATACCTATCAAAAGGAATAGAGCCAAAAGAAGGGTTTTTCTCATACTGAAATTTTTAGTTTGTTCAAATCTAACGCATTCTCTTCAAAGGCCCAAGAGATTGTTCATGATTTTTTAACGGGACCATCCCCGGAGGAACGCCGGCGCACCGAAACTTGGGCTTGGGGCTTGCGCAGGGAGCGATGGACCACCGGAGGCCCGTCCAGACCCAACCTGCTGGCCATTTCCTTCCAAGGACCGGCATAATCATCGGGCGACCTGTTCTCCCTGACCACCGATGGATTGGCTTGGAAACGATCGCTGAAGCGGGTTGAGAAGTACGAAAGGCTTTTGAAGCCGGTCAAAGCCGAAACCTCCGAAACATTGCCACGGCGGGTTGCCAACAGATGAAAGGCGGCGTTGAGTCGATGCTCCGACAGGAATTGTTTGGGGCTCATCCCCAGAAGCCGATCCAATCGACGATCCAATTGGGAGCAACTCAGGGAGAGGGCATCCGCCATATCGGCCACCTGCAAGTCCACCCTGTGCATGTTTTGGCGGGTGTATTCATGCAATAACCCCAAAAATCGCTCATCTTCGGAGGTTAAGGGGGCTTTTTTGTCATCGTAGAGGTATTTCTGATAGGCATACCTGCACACCATGTGCAAATGATTCACCAAGCGTAGGCAGCCCAACTGGAACAAGGATTTTGAAGATTCGGTCGGCAGAATGAGATCCGCACCGGCCTCCAAGGCCTTTTCCCAAAGGAGCGGATCCGGCGGATCCGCCAAACAAAGGATGGGCAAATGGGACAAGCGGCTGTGACCGCGTATATAACGTACAATACCCCAAGGCTCTGGGTGCATTGCACGGATAACGAGGACCAAAAGGTGCGGGTTCATGCGATGCGCTTTGGACATGACCGCTTCATTGTTGGAAAATTCTTGGACCTTATAGAAGGTCGCAAGTTGGGATTTGAGGCGTTGGCGACCCCCTACCAGGGGATCGACCAACAAGGCAAGATTTTTGGTTGACATAGGATTATACGTGGGTTTTTAGGATCACCCCACAAAATTCCAATCTCAAATCGGGCCGTTCGACTTTTTGGACCTAGACAAATCCTACGACAAAAAACCATACAATGGTCAAAAATCGGGGAGTGTTTACATCAAAGACCGGTAAAAAACAAGAGTCTAACCCCTACAAATCCCCATACAACCCTAGACAAATGACCTAATAGGCAAAAAATCGGTGACCGGCAAACCAAATTTCCTCTGCAGCGACCGAACCCATCCCCCCTACCACCATCGCAGGGTTCCAAGAGGGGGGTAAAACCAAGAAATGAGCATCCAAACCCGCCTGCAGACGACCGCAATGGGCCTCAAGGCCCATCGCGTAGGCCGCTTGGGATGTCATGGCCTCCAATCCCTGGAGGGGGCTGAGCCCACAGCGCAAGACCCCTAAACACCAATTCAACCAAGGATTTCCGGAAGGAGCAGAACCAGGGTTCAGATCCGAACCCAGGGCGACCCTTTGCCCTCTGGCAAGCATCGCACCCAACGGAGCATAGGGCAAGTCCAAATAGAGGGAACACAAGGGCAATCCCACAGCCACCGGTGCCCGGGGTCCCAAAAAGGCCCAATCCTGGTCACCCATCGTTTCGAGGTGATCCATGCTAGCCAAGCCCAAGCGACAGGCCATTTCAACCCCTCCTATGGAGTGAAATTGATTGACATGAGCCTTCACAGGCAGTCCTAGACGATCGGCAGCCAAGGCCAAGGCCTCCAAATCATCCACCCCAAAGTAGCCTTGCTCGCAGAAAATATCCACCGCATCCACCAGGCCCTGGTCGTAAAGCCTGGGCAACCAATCCTGGACCACGGTGTGGACGTATTCGTTTTTTTGGTGTCGGTATTCAGGCGGAAGGGCGTGCAGCCCCAAAAAAGTAGTCACCACCCTTACCCCGTTGCGCTGGGATAATTGCCGAGCAACTCGAAGGCATTTGGCCTCTGCTTCCAGGGACAAACCATAACCGCTTTTGATTTCAAGGCAGGCGACACCTTGCTTCATCAAGCGAAGCAAACGGCCTTCGCTCTGTTCTAACAAGGCCTCCTCGGGCAGGGATCGAACCTTGGATACGGTGGATAGGATCCCCCCCCCTGCCTCGGCAATCTGCGCATAGGTTGAACCGCCCAAGCGGGCGACCAATTCAGAAGAACGATCGCCGGCCCAAACAAGGTGCGTATGCGGATCACAAAACGAAGGCATCACCGACCGCCCGTTCAGGTCGGTTTGCTGGACTTGATGATCTACCATGGCCTGCCGCCAATCGGCCCACCGGGCGTCGAGTTCAGGAACCGCCGAAAGAAGAACCGGTTGAGCCCCCTCGACCCCAGTACCAACGCCTTTAATTTGACCCTCCCCTACCAAAAGCCAAGCATCCGAGAGGGGTTGATCCAATGGATGTTCAGGTAAACCATGCCCCCAGAGGGAACCGATCGATGTGATCCAATGCCAGGATTGATTTGGTTGCATGTTGAAGGGGATTGCAGGGGAAAATTAAGCCCAATTACAATTTTGACCACAATTTTTCGATTTCTAAAGGCTGTTCACCGGCTCGTCCAAGCCTCATAATTTAATTTTGTTTTTCAAATTTTTGGAAATGAAAACGGAACCCAACTTTCGTACTGCACCCAAGAGGATTCTCTTTCCGACCCTGCTACTGGGTCTCTGCGCATTGATGGCCTGGTCCGGGGCTCGCTATGCCTTGTGGCAGTCCGAGCGAAACACCTTTTCGGCCACCTGGCCTCTCCCTAGCGGCCAATCCGCCAGGTTGACGACAGCCTCTTTGGCCGGTTTACCGGATTTCGTCCATGCCTGCGAGCAAAGCACCCCGGCCGTGGTCTATATCAAAACCACCTCCACCCAGAACATGCGCAGTTTTAACGATTGGTTTTTTGGGGACTTCTTCCAGCAAAACCCCCAAACGGTTCTCAACTCGGGATCAGGGGTCCTCATCTCAGCAGACGGTTACCTCGTTACCAACCACCATGTGGTCCACCAAGCCCAAAAAATCGAGGTGGTCCTGGCGAACAAACAAACCTATACCGCCGAGTTGGTGGGGCAAGACCCGGGGTCAGACCTCGCCCTTCTCAAAATACAGGGAAACGCTCTCCCATTTTTGGCCTTCGCGAATTCAACGGATCTGCGAGTCGGTGAATGGGTCCTCGCTGTAGGAAATCCTTTTAATTTAACATCCACCGTAACCGCCGGTATCGTTTCGGCCAAGGGGCGCCATTTGAACCTCTTGAACAATATGTTCCCGATCGAAGCTTTTATCCAAACCGATGCGGCCATCAATCCAGGAAATTCAGGGGGCGCGCTGATCAATACGGCAGGTCTGCTGGTAGGAATCAACACCGCTATTTTGTCCAAGACCGGATCCTACAACGGCTATGGCTTTGCCATTCCTTCAAATATTGTTCGCAAAGTGGTTGCGGACTTGAGAGAATTCGGCAAAGTCCAGCGGGCCTTTATGGGAATTGACGTGGTGGATCTTGATGAAAAATTGAGAAAAGAAGCCGAATTAGAGCATATGAACGGTGTTTTTGTGACATCGGTAAGCCCCATTGGTGGAGCCCACGATGCAGGAATTCAGGCCGGAGATGTATTGATTGGTCTCGATAAGGTTCCATTGCCAACCAAAGCCGATTTTGATGAACAGTTGAGTTACCACCGTCCGGGGGAATCGGTTGAAATCACCTTGGAAAGAAAAGGAAAAACCCTCACCAAAAAAATCCGACTCACCAACCTGAACGGGGATACCGAAATCCAAAAAAATTCCAGCGTTCGTTCATCCGACCTGGGTTGCGAATTGGAGCCCCTGACTCAATACGAATTGGACCGACTCAAGACCAACCACGGGGTACGGATTGCTTCCGTTCAGGCGGGGACCCTCAGCCGCATGGGTCTACGCGAAGGATTTGTGATCACACATATCAACAAAACTCCTGTGAAGACACCGCTGGAGGTGATTGATGCTTTGTCCAAAGTCCGAGGCCAAACCGTGATCGAGGGTTTTGACCAAAACGGTGGGCGGGCGGTCTATTCGTTTTATGGTTTTTGATCCGAACCACCACCGGGCTTGGCAATGGATTCCCGCATGTCGGTATCCGCTTTGATGTTCTGCATTCGGTAATAGTCCATCACCCCCAATTGTCCGTTCCGGAACGCATCGGCGATGGCCAAAGGAATTTGGGCTTCGGATTCGATGACTTTGGCGCGGGCTTCCTGGGTCTTGGCCTTGAACTCTTGTTCAAGAGCAACGGCCATGGCACGCTTTTCTTCGGCACGGGCCTGCGCGATTTTCTTGTCAGCTTCGGCCTGATCGGTCTGCAAACCAGCACCGATGTTTTTGCCCACATCCACATCGGCAATGTCAATGGACAAAATTTCAAAGGCGGTACCGGCGTCCAGTCCTTTGTTCAGCACCACCTTGGAAATTTGATCCGGATTCTCCAGAACTTCCTTGTGATTGGCTGCGGAACCAATGGAGGAAACAACCCCCTCTCCAACCCGAGCGAGGACCGTTTCTTCACCAGCACCCCCTACCAATTGCTTGATGCTAGCCCGTACGGTCACCCTTGCCCGGGCGATAAGCTGAATCCCGTCTTTGGCAACCGCTGTCACGGGGGGGGTGTCAATGACCTTGGGGTTAACCGACATTTGAACCGCTTCAAAAACATCCCTACCAGCCAAGTCAATGGCGGTGGCTGCTTTAAAGTCCAAAGGGATATTGGCTTTTTCGGCCGAAATAAGGGCTCTTATAACATTGTTCACGTGACCTCCCGCCAAGTAATGTGTTTCGATTTCGTTGGCCGTCACATGAAGACCCGCCTTGGTGGATGTGATCATGGCGTTGACCACAATGGCGGGCGGAACCTTACGTATACGCATGAGCACCAAATCCATAATCCCGATTTTGACTCCGGAAAAAACAGCTGTAATCCACAAGTTAACCGGAACAAAATACAGAAGGGTAAAAAAAGCCAGGGCCAAACCGCCAGCCAAAAACAACAAAAACATTAGGTCATTCATACCAAAAATTTAAGAAAATAACAATAAATAAACCGCTACAATTTCCATTACATACGTTCGGGGGCGGCGATTCCTAGCAGCCCCAAGGATTCTTTGAGCAGGGTGCAGGCTTGACGGCACAAGGCCAAGCGAAAGTCCCTAGCTTCCGGGTCAGGTTCCTGCAAAACGGGGCATTCGTGGTAGAACCGATTGAAGGCCGTCGCCAATCCATAGGCAAAGTCCGCCACATGAGACGGATTGTTCTCTTTGGCGGCTGCCTCGACGGTTGGTTTCCATTGTGAAAATTGACGCAAAAGGAGACGCTCGGTGGCATGCCAGTTTTCATAGGCGGGGGTCAACGGATTGGTCGCCTTATGGGCATTCTCTGAACTTGCCTTGGCCAAAACGGAAGACAAACGGGCATGGGCGTATTGAACAAAGGGACCGGTATGGCCCTGCAGATCCAAGGCTTCCACCGGATTGTAAACCATCCGCTTGGTCGGATCCACCTTGAGCAAATAGAATTTGAGGGCGGCCAACCCAATTTGCAGGGCCAAGGTTGATTTCTGGTCGTCGGACAGGTGGGTCAGTTTATCGGATTCGGCCAATTTGGCTGCGGCCAGGGTCTGAACCTCGTCCATCAAATCATCCGCATCGACCACCGTTCCCTCCCGGGATTTCATTCTTCCCTGGGGTAGGTCCACCATGCCGTACGAAAGGTGATAACAACGGGCGGCCCAAGGAAAACCAAGCTTATCAAGGATCGCAAACAAAACTTTGAAATGATAATCCTGTTCGTTGGCCACGGTATAAATCATCCGATCAAAACCCCAATCGTGCTGGCGTTGTTCGGCGGTCCCCAAATCCTGGGTGATGTAGACGGAAGTCCCGTCGCTTCGTAACAAAATTTTGGAATCCAATCCCCGGTCTTGCAAATCCACCCAAACAGCTCCGGATTCATCCCTTCTGAACAGACCTTGTTGCAAACCCCTTTCTACCAGACTTTTGCCAAGCAAATAGGTTTCGGATTCGAAATAATTCCGGTCAAAGCCAATGCCCAACCGTTGGTAGGTAACCTCAAAGCCTTCGTAAACCCAGGCATTCATTTTCTTCCAGAGTTCAACGACCGCTGGATCGCTCTGCTCCCAAAGCTGAAGCATTTGCCGGGCCTCAACCAGAATAGGGGCTTGGTTCTCGGCCTCCTCCCGGCTGCGGCCTTGGCCTACAAGCTCCTGAATCTGGTCCTGGTAGGCCCGTTCGAATTCCACATAAAAATGCCCTACCCAGTGATCTCCTTTGACACCGGCCGAGCGCGGATCCTGGCCTTGACCGAATTTCTGCCAAGCCAACATGCTTTTGCAGATATGGATTCCTCGGTCGTTAATCACCTGTACACGAATCACTCGGTGGCCCAAGGAGGACAGAATACGATACATCGAATCCCCCAACAAATTGTTACGAACATGCCCCAAATGAAGGGGCTTGTTGGTATTGGGGGAACTGTATTCCAAAACAATGGTCTCGGGATGGAATTCGACATCCCCACCCTGGTGGTTCAGCGAATAACCCTGGGACCAACGCCAGCGCCAATACGCCTGGCTCAACGAGAGATTGAGAAAACCCCCGACCGCATGGGCCTGGCTGAGGAGGGGCGATCCGTCCTCCATCCGAAGGGTGGGCCAAAATTGATTCAATCGTTCCGCCAAAACCGCAGGGGACAACCCGGCTTGTTTAGCGGGACCGAAAAGGACCAGGGTGATTTCACCTTCAAATTCGGGACGCGTTTCTTGCCAAACCGGACGAGGCTGCGCGTTTGCCCATTCCGCCTGTTCGGCAAACCAGGCCAACAGCGGTTGCTCCAGACGCTGGGTCAGTAGAGAATTCCATTCCATCATGACCGCAAATTAAACATCTTCCTCCCTGCCGGAGGGAACTTGCTGATCAATCGCATTGGCCACTTTGACCAAAATCTCAAAAGCCATTTCGGCCATCAGGTTTTCCTTGTCCAAGGTTGGATTGATTTCCACCATTTCAAAGCAACAAACTTTGGGGTTGCGAACCAGATTCTGAAGGAGTTTACCTGCTTCGCGTTCGTTGATACCCCCGGCGACCGGCGTACCCGTTCCCTGGCTCAGTTTGGAGTCCAGGCTATCAACATCGAATGAAATATAGATGATATCGCAGGCGGCGAGGGCATTTAAGGCGTCCAACGCAACACGCTCCACGCCCTTGCGGCGTAATTCGGCTACGGTAAAGACTTTGACCTTGTTTTCACGGATCAAGGAGGCTTCTTCGGTCTCCAAATCCCTCAAGGCAATGTAAACCAAGTCCTGGTAACGCAACATGGGTGCTGACCCGGCCATTTGTTGCAAGGCATGCCAGCGTTTGACCGTGGCTGGTTCGGGCTCCCGCACCGCGCTCGCTCTGTTGTCTTCGCCCAATGCCAGAGCCAGGGGCATCCCGTGCAAATTACCCGATGGCGTGGTCCACGGGGAATGAAGGTCGGCATGGGCATCGATCCAGATCACGCCGAGCCGTTGCCCTGGCCGCGCCTTGCGGATCCCCGCCAAGGTACCGGCCGCAGTGCTGTGATCCCCCGCCAATACCAAAGGGTAGGCGCCTTCCTCCATGCACCCCTGCACCGCATCCCTCACATTCTCCATCACCTCCCCCACCCCCTTGAGGTACCGGGCAAAGGGAGACCCTTCCGGGCCGTAGAGTAAATCGTTGCGGTGAGGGACCTCGGTCCTCGGTATTTTGTGAAAAAACCGGCTTGCAAAATCGTGGGCGGCTATTTTGACCGCATCCACGCCCAGGCTGGCTCCCCGGGTCCCTGCTCCCAGTTCCGATTTCACTTCAATGAGGTGCAAGCGGGATTGCATCCGTTAGGCAGGGGTTGGGATAAGGTTGAGGTTAAATCGGAATGAAGGGGGTGTAGGGGGGTCAGAAATCTTTAAATTTGCGCCCCTTCATCCCCAAAACGCCTCCACTTGCAAAGCTACGCAGAATTTTTGGACCTCAGTGTGGGTTTCCCCCAGGACGGTTGGAAATTGCTGGACGACGAATTGTACTTCCGCGATATCAACCTCATGGAGCTGGCCGAAACCTTCGGCACCCCCTTGCGTTTCACCTACCTCCCCGTGATTTCTCAAAAAATCCAGGAGGCCAAACGGCTCTTTGGTCAGGCCATGAAGGAGCATCAATACAAAGGAACCTACACGTATTGCTACTGCACCAAATCCTCGCATTTTCGACACATCCTCGAAGAGGCTCTGGCCAACGATATCCACCTGGAGACCTCCTCGGCCTTTGATATACCTATTATTGAAGCGCTGGAACGCAAAGGATTGATCCAAAAGGATATCATGATCGTTTGCAACGGTTTCAAAAAGGAACTCTACAAGGAAAACATCGTGGATCTATTGCACGATGGTTTTCGGAATATCATCCCCGTCCTCGACAACAAAGAAGAATTCAATTACTACGACAACGAGGTTGAATCCGAAATGCAGTTGGGAATCCGCTTATCGGCCGAAGAAAAGCCCGATTTCCCCTTTTACACCAGCCGGCTGGGCATACGGGCCGATGAGATTGTGGATTTTTACCAGCACAAAATCAAAGAGGACGGCCGGTTCAAGCTCAAGCTTTTGCATTTTTTTGTTTCCTCCGGTTTCAACGACACCCCTCACTTCTGGAACGAACTCGAAAAATTGGTCCTGACCTACGCCAAATTGCGCAAGGTCTGTCCGGACCTGCACATGCTGGACATTGGCGGCGGTTTGCCCTTCAAGAATTCCTTGGAATTCAATTACGACTACACCTACATGGTGGGCGAAATTGTAGGGCGGATCAAAACCATTTGCCATGAAAACGGGGTGCCCGAACCGGACTTGGTGACCGAATTTGGTTCTTATACCGTCGCCGAGGCCACGGGGATCATTTTCAAGGTTTTGGGGCGCAAACAGCAGAACGATCGCGAAAAATGGCTCATGGTGGACGGCAGCTTGATTACCATGCTACCCGATGTTTGGGCGATGAACCAGAATTTTATCATGCTTCCCCTCAACAATTGGGATGCCGAATACGAAAAGGTCAATATTGGCGGGATTACCTGCGATAGCTTGGATTACTACAAAACGGAGCCCAACAACGCCTCCACCTGGATGCCCAAAACCCGCAAAGCCCAATACCTGGCCTTTTTTCATACCGGGGCTTACCAAGAAACGCTGAGCGGCACCGGCGGCATCCACCACTGCCTCATTCCCACCCCCCGGCATGTTTTGATTCGCAAAACCAAGGACAATCAAGTAGATTATCGCTTGTTTCAGGAAGAACAAAGCAGCAAACAAGTCCTCAAGATTTTAGGATATTAGGGCAATTGGCCTATCTTTGACCTCCTTTTGGAATCACCCCACCAACGGAATCCCTTTCCCCTCACACCGAAACCACCCACCATGGCCGTCAGTACCCTGAAGCGCAAAGCTGCCAAGAACCGCATCAAATCCGCCCAGAGAAACCAAAAACTCAAAGGCACCACCTTGGGATCCTACGCCAACCCCAACCGGGTGGCCCGCGTTTCGATCTCCGACACGTTGGCTCAGCAAAGCCAAAGCGAGAACGCAGAGGCCTAAGCCTCGCTTCGATCGGAGTTCTATTTGGACTTCGGTCTCTTTGGACCTCGGGTCCGTCCTTGGGTTCTCTTAGACCTGCAGGACTCCCATATTGAACCTCTCGGTGATGGGCGCATGATTGGCTGCATCCAATCCCAAGGATAAAGCCTCCCGGGTTTTGACCGGATCAATCAATCCATCCACCCACAAGCGGGATGCCGCGTAAATCGGCTTGGTTTGCTCGGTATAGCGGGCTTTGATTTCCGTTAATCGTTCCTTTTCGGCCTCCGGGTCTTCGGCCAAACCCTTGGCACTGCGCGCACTGTTTTGGATTTGCAACAAGACTTTGGAAGCCTGCTCCCCTCCCATAACGGCGATTTCGGCGCTGGGCCAGGCCAAAATCAGGCGAGGATCGTAGGCTTTACCACACATGGCGTAATTACCTGCACCATAACTGTGACCGGTGATGATGGTGAATTTGGGAACCACCGAATTGGCCACGGCATTGACCATCTTGGCTCCGTCTTTGATAATACCACCGTGCTCTGAGCGGGAACCGACCATAAAGCCGGTGACGTCCTGCAAAAAAATCAAGGGAATCCCGCGCTGATTGCAATTGGCGATGAAGCGAGTGGCTTTGTCAGCGGAATCCGAATAAATCACCCCGCCGAACTGCATTTCTCCCTGGGCGTTTTTGACCACCTTTCGCTGATTGGCCACTACGCCGACCGCCCATCCATCCAATCGGGCGTAACAACAAACAATGCTCTGGCCGTAGGTCTCCTTGTAAGGAACCATACTTCCCTCGTCCAAAAGACATTCGAGCAGACCCATCACATCGTAGGGACGGCTGTTCCCGGCGGGGAATCGATCGTAAAGGGCATCGGGAGGGCTTGCGGGAGCCAACGGGGCCACCCGATCAAACCCGGCCAAGCTAGGTGCTGCCAATTGACCAACGAGCTGACGAATCCGTTCAAGACAGGCCGCATCGTTGGGCATTTTGTGATCTGTAACACCGCTTATATCGCAATGCGTATCCGCTCCCCCCAGCCGTTCGTTGTCCACTTCTTCACCGATAGCGGCCTTGACCAGGTAGGAACCCGCCAAAAAGATGCTACCGTTGCCCTCAACAATGAGGGCTTCGTCGGACATGATGGGCAGGTAGGCACCGCCCGCAACACAAGAGCCCATAACGGCCGCGATTTGGACAATCCCCATGGAGGACATGCGGGCATTGTTACGGAAAACCCGACCAAAATGCTCTTTGTCCGCAAAGATCTCGTTCTGCATCGGCAAGTAGATTCCGGCGCTGTCCACCAGGTAAACAATGGGCAGGCGGTTTTCCATGGCAATTTCCTGGGCTCGCAGGTTTTTTTTGCCGGTGATGGGGAACCAGGCCCCCGCTTTGACGGTCGGGTCGTTGGCCACCACCACGCAAAGTCGGTTTTGGATTCGTCCCAAGACCACCACCACACCGCCGGCAGGGCAGCCCCCTTCCTCTTCGAATTGACCCCAGCCGGCCAAGGCTCCGATCTCTAGGCGAGGGCTTCCGGCATCCAACAAGGCATCCACCCTTTCACGGGCGGACATTTTGCCTTTGGCATGCAGCTTGGCCAGGGCCTTGGGGCCTCCACCGGCAGCCGCTACCTCTTCCATGCGACGGAGGTTGTGAAGTAAATCCTCAAAATAGGTGCGGTTCTCGGCGTTCATAAAACAGGGGGAAAAGGGAAAACGAAGCGATGACTCAAACGATCACCTCCAAATTTAGGCAAGACCGCCCGCATCCCCTATCTTTGTGGCGAGGGTAAGTCTTGTACGACCAGCTCCTGCTTAATCCCCCAGGGTAGGAATGCAGCAAGGGTAGGTGGTTGTAGCGGTGCGATGCAAGTAGCTTACCCTTTTTTTTATTTTTACTTATGGAGTTTTTTGTCGATACAGCCAACCTTGATCAAATCCGCAAAGCCATGGACCTCGGCGTCCTGGATGGCGTGACGACCAACCCTAGCCTGATGGCCAAAGAAGGTATCCGGGGCAACGACGCGGTGATGGAACATTACCTCAACATCGCCAAGATGGTGGGGCAAAACGTCAGCGCAGAAGTCATTGCCACCGATTACGAGGGCATGATTCGGGAGGGACAGGTCTTGGCGGCCTTGCACCCCGCCATTGTCGTCAAAGTCCCGATGACCCGGGATGGAATCCGGGCGATTCATACCTTCCACTCCGAAGGAATACGCACCAATTGCACCTTGGTTTTCAGTGCAGGGCAGGCCCTGTTGGCGGCCAAGGCCGGAGCCACCTACCTTTCCCCCTTCATTGGTCGTTTGGACGATCTCAATATGGATGGCTTGGAATTAATCGCCCAAATTGTTCAGATTTATCGCACCCAGGGCTTCACGACCAAAATCCTTGCAGCCTCCATACGCAGCAGCCTGCACATTGTCCGTTGTGCTGAGGTCGGTGCCGATGTGGTCACATGCCCCCTATCAGCGATGGAAGGCCTTTTTTACCACCCCTTGACCGACAAAGGCTTGGCCCAATTTCTGGAAGACCACGCCCGTAACAACGCCTAAACGATTCCCTCGTCCGCAAGGACTGCCTCGGCAAAGGGACGCCAGCCGTAGAGGCTTGCAAGTTTTTGGACCGAATCTCGGTAGCTCGATCGATTCGGATGGGTACAAAAGCGCTGCAATGCAGCCGCCAATTCCCCCACCTCGGGATTGCACAATTCGCCGGCCCCTTTCCCCTCCAATTCCTCGGCCAAACCACCCACCCTCGTCACCACCATGGGGACCCCAAAATGCAAGGCCGCTTGGGTAACACCACTTTGGGTGGCGTGACGGTACGGTAGGACCAAGGCCTCGGCAACCCCAAAGTAGGCAGCAACGCGATGATCCGGAACAAAGGTCGGGTGCAAAATCACCCGATCCTGCAGGCCCAGCTCCTCCAAGAGACGGCGGTACGGTTCGATGGGCTCGTAAAATTCCCCCGCAACCAACAAGGTCCACGAACGACCCTCGGGCTGATTCCAAAAACCAAATTCGGGGCTGACCAAGGCCCTCAAGAGCAAATCAAGGCCTTTGTAAGGCCTGACCAAACCAAAAAACAAGAAATAAGACCGCTCCGGCGATAAACTCAAGGCGTGACAAGCCGCTGTTCGGTCCATCAAGGGACCAAAGTGATCGTACACCGGGTGGTGCAATACCTGTACAGGGCCTTTGAAACCCAAGGCCAAAGCTTCCCCGGCCACCGAATTCGAAAGGGTCACGACCCGGTCGACGGCGCCCAAGACCCAGCGGTTAAGGGGTCCTGTTCCAGGAACTTTTTCGTGGGGTTTTAGGTTATCCGCCAAAAGAACCACCGGAGCCTTGAGGCCGGCACGCCGCGCAATGCGAGTCAAGAAGCCCAAGGCAGGGGCCATGAACGGTGTCCAGTATCGGAGGAGTACCAGGTCGGGCTGTTGGGCCGCCAGCCATTTCCCCGATCGCCACCAACTCAGGGGTCCCACCGAATGAAGCAAGCGATGCGATTCGATGTGTTCCGGAGCCGGTTCATCGGTGAACTGCGTTGTTCCAGGAAACAACCACGATGGGTATTGGACCGTGTAATTAAGTACCGTGACTCGATGCCCCATGGCCTGCCACTCTTGGACCAATCGCTGATTAAAGCTGGTCATGCCCCCGGGTCGAAAGGGCCAAACCGGACCGACCAGAACGATGTGCTTCAATCCAGGACGGCTTGGACCAGGTAACGGTTGCGGTCGGGGTTGTTACGAGCCACCAATTCGGCCAAAAATCCGGTACAAAACAAGAGTGCACCCAACAAAACCAAGGTCAAGGACAAATAAAACAAGGGCTGATCGGTCACATCCCGGTGCGGGCTCCCCATCGAGATCAAGTAGAGTTTTCGGAAAATCAACCAAGCCGTGGATACAGCGCCCATAACAAAAGACAAACTACCCATGGTGCCAAAGAAATGCATTGGCTTGCGTCTGAATTTGGAAATAAAATAAATGGATAACAAATCAAGAAACCCATTCACAAATCGTTCCAGGCCAAATTTGGTATGCCCGTATTTGCGGGGACGGTGCTGTACGACCTGTTCCTGAATTTTTTTGAAACCTGACCACTGCGCAATGACCGGAATGTACCGGTGCATTTCTCCATACACCTCAATGCTTTGAACCACTTGAAGCCGATATGCTTTGAGACCACAATTAAAATCATGCAGGTTGCGTACGCCGGATAAACGCCGGGTCGCTGCATTGAACAGTTTGGTGGGAAGGGTCTTGGATAGAGGGTCGTATCGCTTTTTCTTCCAGCCGGACAAGAGGTCCAAGCCTTCGTCACGCATTCGCTTGAGCATGCCCGGTATCTCGTCGGGGGAATCTTGCAAATCGGCGTCCATGGTAAAAACAACCTGCCCCATCACCCGCTCAAAACCCATTTGGAGCGCAGCCGATTTGCCGTAATTGCGCTGAAAACGAAGCCCTTTAACCCGTTGGTTTTGCAGGCGGAGGGATTCGATGACCTCCCAACTGCCGTCGCTACTCCCGTCGTCAATGTACCAGATTTCGTAGTCCAACGATTCAGCCTCAAGGACCGACACCAACCAAGCGTTGAGCTCGGGCAGGGATTCGGCCTCGTTGAGAAGAGGTATAACAATAGAAACATCCATGCCGCTTAGCTTGAGAGGGTATCCGATGAACCCGAAGCAAAAGGGTCTTCCTTGCGTCGTACAAAAAGCCCCACGATCATGGCAAACAAGGTGTTCATCAAGCCCGATAACAAAAAGGCGGAACCCAGGGAACGAAAATCTTGTTGGAAGCTGCGCTTTTCGAAGGACTCCATTGCCTTGGCGGTATCCTCTTCGCTCATCCCGAAGGACTCAAAACTCTCTTCCATTTTGACCACCATGATTTCTTTGACACGCTCATGCAGTTCAGGGTCCACCCAATTGTAAAGCACCCCGGTAAAAGCGATGCCCAACAAACTGCCCACCATAGCCGTTAGAAGACCCTGGACCACGGCACGTCCATAGGGGTAGCCTCCAGAAAAATCCTTGCGATCCTCGACACAGGCCATGAACATGGCTGCAAAAACCAAGCCAATGGATATCATGGAATTCCAACCAGAAACCAGCCAGGTCAAATCGACCATATAGGCGATTAACATGGACAGAATACTGACCACGCCCAGCAAAAGGCCAAAACGAAACACGACGGCTTGATTCATAATTCTAGGTTAGTGCGATGTACGAAAATAAACGGAAACCCAGCCCCCGGCCAACAAATGCCAAACCCATCGAAAAAAACTTAATCGCAGGGCCAAGGTTGCGGGGGTTTGGTTTTGAATTTGATCCTGAAGCTTTGCCAGGGTACCGGGCGAATAATTGGTTTCGAGTAGACCCGAAGCCATTCCTAAATTTTGCAATTGATCGGCCAGATAGTCGTTCCAAAAAACAGGACTCAAGGTACCCAACAGCCATACAACCAGCCCAAAGGAAACGGCCGCAACCAAACCAGAACCTGCGCTAAAAAGGAGCCCGTGGGTTACCTTGAGATCGCCCGCCTGCACCTTGTATTTGAGGCTACGAATGCCTGCAATCAGCCATGCCAGGGTAACCACCCCCAACAGCAGTCGAAACTGGCCGAGAGGATGAACCGGCGAGAAAAAATAAACCGCCGCCGAAACCAAGACAGCGGTCAGGGTATTCCCCAATCCTGTGTAGACGAGAAGGCGTTTCATTTCAAAACTGAGACCATTCGGGGTTCAAATCGGCCAATTGTTGGAGTTGGGGGGTCGATGGGGTCATCGCATACCCCTGCACGCAGGCCAACAGGGGCATAAAGTCGGAGAGATCCTCCGTTGAACCCCAAACCTCCCGCAACCAGGCTTGGTCGGTGGAATCCTGCCGCAAAAAAACAAAAAGTCCGGTAAAAACGGGTTCGATCGCCGATTCGGGGGCCATGGCTCTGCATTCTGCCAACATTTCCGACCATGGCTCATGCACCAGGTCTCTGGAAGCGAGAACTTCCTCGTAGGCCATCAGGTGATCCTGATCCTCCAATTCTGGACTCACCACAAAGGAGTCCACAAAATCATCCATTCCCGGAGCAACACCCTCTTCCCTGCATTCGTCGACATAATGAAGCAGATGCAAAAGATCCGTGCCCAATCCGGCGCACGCGTTTTCGAATTGGTCCCAAGCCGAGTCATCCCAACTTTGTTCAGCGCCTTCGTCACTCAAGAGCGACAAAATATATAGATCCACCAAAAAGTCACCGGCCGATCCCACCAACCAAGAGGAGGCCTTGGCATCGTCCAGGTAGGCCTGGATTTGGGCAAGATCCTCTACGGCCTTGGTCAGTCCAGAAGCCTTCGG
>CAIOCC010000173.1 GCA_903856555.1 uncultured Bacteroidota bacterium | reverse complement strand
TACCGAAGGCCAAGAGGCGTCGGCCTGTCAGGAAGCATTCGAGCCCGAAAACACAGGATTGGTCAACGGCAAAGAACCGGGACTCATCGCCGTTCAGGCCCCGCAAATGTGGGCCCGCGGTTATACAGGCAAAGGACGTCGTGCCTTGTTGATGGATACCGGGGTTTGGCCACAGCATCCTGCCTTGCGGGGTAAATTTTTGGGGCATCGCTTGGGGCTGGATCAAGCCTGGCTGCCTTACGATGAACCGATACCAGCTGACAAAAGCGGAAACCACGGTACCCACGTTATTGGAACGGTTTTGGGGCTGGATACGGCCACCAGGGATACCATCGGAATGGCCATGGGGGCCTATTTTCTGGCCACCGACCCCATTGTTACTAACCTGGCCTATGTACGTTCTTGGACCCAACTAATGCAGGCTTTTCAATGGGCCTTGAATCCGGATGGCGATACCTCCACCACTACCGATGTACCGGATGTGATCAATAATTCATGGGGAAGGGCCAATGCCGGATTTGACAGTGTTTGCCAAGCACCCGTTGTTGCCCAAGCCTTGTTATCCGTCGAAGCCGCCGGTATCGCCAATGTCTTTTCGGCCGGCAATAACGGCCCTGGTCCCTTCACCATTGGTGTACCTGCCCAGGTTGTCTACGACACGCTGAATGTGTTTTGTATCGGCGCTTTGGAACCCAGCAATGCCCTGGCCGGTTTTTCGAGCAACGGTCCCAGTCGTTGCGGAACCGATTCATTGGGAATTATCAAGCCCGAGGTTTCCGCCCCGGGCGTCAACATTCGCTCCGCCGACGGACCCACCGGTTACGGCCAAAAATCAGGAACCAGCATGGCTTCACCACACGTGAGCGGAGCTGTTCTTTTGCTCAAGGAAGCCTTCCCCCAAGTCAGCGGACGTCAAATTCTCAATGCCTTGTACCAAACCGCCCTGGATCTGGGTCCAGCTGGGGAGGATCAGCTCTTTGGAAGAGGCTTAATACAAACAGACGCGGCCTATGCCTTCCTAGCCTCCCGTTTCCCTGTGCAACCCCCGTCAAATCAGCGAACAGATCTGGCCATTTTGGGTTTGGATTCCCCCCAAATGAACCAATTGGGCCTTCGCTGCTCCGTCAATGCAGCGGGCTCCATCCCGTTACGGCTCCGCGTTGTGAACCGGGGTGATACCACCGTTCAGGGCTTTTATATAGACCTTTACGACCAACGAACTTGGCATCATTCGGTTTCGTTTGGCAACCTGACCTTGCAACCAGGGCAATCCACCACCCTCACCATTCAATCCCTTGTTCGCAACCCGTTGCGAAACACCGAAAGGTGGATGTTCAGAATTAGCAGCAGTCCTCTCCCATCCCTCATGGGCACCGAAAGCGATACCCTCAACAACTATTTTGCCGTTGCATTTGATAACATCGAATCTGCTCAAGACCTTATCACGGAACATTTTGACGATAGTCTTCGTTTGCCTTTTGTTACAGAAAATCATCGAGCCACCGACTGGTTGATTGAGAATCCGGATAACGATGATTACAACGCCAACGGTCTACCGGCCACCTGGGCGTTGGTTCGCTTGCCGTCCACACCATCGCCGCCTCATCCATCGGGCTCTGGATCGATTGGCGTCGGATCGGGATGGGCAGCCGGTATCAAAATGAGGGATTACTCCTCACGACTCCGTCAAAAAGACCACCTCCTGTCGCCTCCTTTCTTCAAAGCTGCCGCACCCTGGGGCCAAGGCTATCGTTTGTCGTTTGATGTAGCGTACGCCAATCGAAGCACCACCTTTCGAGATTCCTTGTGGGTGGAACTGTCCGATAATTGCGGACAAAATTTTCGGATTATTTATCGCAACGGAGGAGACAGCCTTCGGACCCATTCCGGAATTAACCCTGCTGATAGCAGCGCTTTTCGACGAATCATCATAAACGATTCATTGTTACAACAAAATACACCCGGATCTTATCGTTTGCGATTTACAACCCTCAATGATTTTGGGGGGAACCTTTATGTAACCAATGTTGCGATGTATCGAGTCTTTGCCGCAGCAACCGAAAGTTCCAGCTACGAATCCAATCAAAAATTACGCTGGATTTACCCCAATCCTTCGGCCCAAAATCGCGTGCATTACCGAACTCCTGGCAACCCCAAAGCCCTACGCTTGAATCTGTTGAATACCGCGGGTCAAACCATCTGGAGCAGCGACATGACTTCTTCAAACGGGGAGGACAGCGCATGGGAACTACCTTCGATCGCCCCGGGGCTCTATACCATCGTGATGGAAGAATATCCTATTTCCAACCCCGGCTTTGCCCATTTCTATCGTTTTCGATGGATCAAATCCGCCCCCTAATTCATGCCACTAAGACGAAGCTTCTGCCTATTGTTTAGCGTGACCTTGATGGCTTTTTGGAACGCAAGCAACAGCGCCGTCCATGCCCAACCAGCCCGACCCGAACCAGCGGTGGAGGATACGGTTTTGGAGGCCTTGCAGAACAAAATCCTTGTTTGGAATACCGATACTTCGGTGGCCCGTCGCCGGGTTGCCAACCATCGCTTTGTTCAAGATTTGGGGCGCTTGATTCGTTCCGACGTTGCCTGGGATTTCCCCTGGTCTGAATTGCACCCGGTATCGGCCTTGAACAGCCCGGACGGACAATGGAAAATCCTAACCTGGTCGGTGCAATTAGAGCAAAATGCCCGTCGCCATTACGGTTGTCTTTTTGACCAGGAGGGCCGACTCTACCCCCTCTTGGATCAGCAAGCCAATCGATTCGAGGTAGACACGATTTACGAGGGCCAACAATGGCCAGGGGCCGTCTACATCGAAATCTTGCCTTATACGGCCACTCATGCGGGTTTGCCTTGTTACGCCGTCATTGGTTACGACGCCCGGGAACCTTTTTGCCAGCGAAAAGTCGTGGATTGGGTTTGTCCCGATACCCTCCAAAACCGTGCTTTGGTGGGTGCCCCTTTGATTCGAGTGGGTCCAAAAACACAGACCCGCCTACAGCTCATTTACCCAAGGGATGTAAGGGTCCAAATGAATTGGGACCAAGAACAAGGGCTTATTTTCTTTGACCACTTGATCAGCCGAGGGCTGGACCCCTCCAGTGCTGACTTCGACTACATCCCCGACGGAACCTTCGATGGTCTTGTTTGGGAGAAAGGTGCCCTTGTTTTTAAAGAAATTCCGAATTACCAGCCGAGTCGTTAATCTACTTCCCTCTTCCGACGACCCAACCTCGTTGACTATCCACTCCAACCTTCGCTCCTCCACCATTCTAACGATGCCTTTCCGCCCCATTCTTGTTCTAGGCGCAGGACGCTCCTCCGGCTACCTCATTCGCTATTTGGCCCAACATTCCGCCGTTTTGGAATGTGAACTAATCGTTGCTGATCAAGACCTTGACCATGCCCAAGCCAAAATCGAAGGACTTCCCAACTGCCGAGCCGTGGCCTTGGACCCCCTCGCTCAGCCCGAAATCCTGGATGCCTTGGTTAAAGAATCCGTGGTTGTCATCTCCCTTCTTCCGGTTTCGTTGCATATGCAAGTAGCCATGAGCTGCCTCAAAAACAAGGTTTCGTTGTTTACAGCCTCTTACCAAAGTGGTGAAATGGAGGCCCTGGCACCCGATATCAAAGCCAATGGCCTCTTGTTCCTCAACGAATGCGGTTGCGATCCTGGATTGGACCATATGACCGCCCTTCAAATCATGGATCGTTTGCGCGATGCCGGGCACAGCATCTTGTCCTACGAAGGCTATACAGGGGGACTTGTGGCCCCGGTATCCGACGATAATCCTTGGCATTACAAATTTTCGTGGAATCCTCGCAATGTGGTGCTAGCCGGACAAAGCGGCCCAGCGGTTTATTGGCAAAACAACCAAATCGAAATCATCCCCTACCCCCGCTTGTTTCGCGCCGTTCAGCCATTGGAACTAACGGGCCACAGGGATCTTGTGGGGTATTTCAATAGAAATTCCCTGCCCTACCGGGCATTGTACGGCTTGGAGCAGGCCGATACGGTCATCCGCGGGACCCTACGGCACCGTGATTTCTGTTTGGCTTGGTTCCCTTTGGCCTATTTGGGGCTCAACGTAGACACCAACCTCCCCAAAGAACCCTTAAAATGGCCAACAGCCACCGAATTGACCAAAATTCTGGGCGCGGAATTGCATTATTCCCTAGAGGAAACCCAAAAAGTTATCGAATTATGGGCTTTTCTGGGTTTTTGGGACCCAGCCGTCGTTGACGCGTATGCCACCAATCCCGCCCAAAACCTTGAGCAACGGATGGTGGAGCGTATGTCCTTGGGGGCCATGGACCGGGATATGGTGGTGATGTGCCATCGCATCCGCTCCAAGGACCACGATGGTCGGGTGGTTGATCACCGAAGCGAACTAGTCCTTGAAGGAGAAGGGGGTGAAAATTCTGCGATGGCCCAAACCGTGGGTTGGCCGTTGGCAATGGCTGTGGAGTGCTATCTCAAAGGCCAAGTTCAAGAAACGGGACTCCAAAGACCATTGGCCCCGCATTGGTACCAACCCATCTTGAAGGGTTTGGATGCGTTGGGGATCACTAGCCGGGAAACGCAAGTCATGCCCTAGGACCGCTCGAACTTGGCCGTATCGGCCCCAAGGTCCCCCAAAAACCCTATTTTTGCGGGCGCATTACCCTATGATTCAGCTTTTTCAGACCAACGACGCGGGCCTTCGTGCCATACAGCAGGTAGAAAACGGTTGCTGGATCAATATAGTGGACCCCAACGAACAGGACAAGGCCTGGCTTGAGGAGCATTGCCCCTTGGCCGTGGAGTATTTAACCGACTCCTTGGACCAAGACGAATTATCGAGGGTCGAAAAAGAAAACGATTACTTGCTGGTGGTCCTTCGTATTCCTCATTTCAGGGGCATGGAATTTGATATTCCTTTTATTACCCTTCCCCTGTTGATCATGCAGACGGAACAGTACACCATCACACTCTGCAAGGACGAAAACGCCATTTTGCAAGAATTCGTCCGTGAAAGGGTCCGTGGCTTCAGCACCAACAAAAAGGACACCTTTTTACTTCAAATCCTCCTCAAAACCGCAACCAAGTTCCTAACCCACCTTCGCAATATCAACAAGGTGGTCGAAAAATTGGAGGATGAACTTGAGAATTCCCTCAAAAACAAAGAAATCGTCGGTCTCCTTCAATACGAAAAGACCCTGATTTATTATACCACCGCGTTGCAGACCAACGGCACCATGATGGAACGATTGCGCAGGCTCCGGCATTTTGACTACGAAGAGGATGTGGATTTACTCGAAGATGTCCAGATCGAAAATCAACAGGCCCTGCAAATGACCACTGTATCTATACGAATCATGGGACAAATGATGGAGGCCTTTAGTTCGGTCATCAACAACAACATGAACAATGTCATGAAGACCCTCACCTTTGTGACCATCTGCCTGGCCATTCCGACCCTC
>CAIOCC010000172.1 GCA_903856555.1 uncultured Bacteroidota bacterium | reverse complement strand
TAAGCCGTCGCAGATCCTTGTAATAGGCCTCCATTACCCATTGAAAGGGTCGATCCCAGGCTTTGAAGCGGTGATCGGCCGTCAAAACAACGTGCGTGGCTCGCTGCGCCAAGACCTGCGGGTTGATACGACCGTCCGGAAGACGGGCATCCCGGTAAAAGGCCGGCTGCGCATAGCGACCCACGGCCAATCGAAAAGCCCAATCCTTGACCCAAGAAGGCTTCCAAGAGAGGTTGATTCGAGGACTCCAAACCGTTTCACGGTTCCAGGACCAAGACTGCACCCGCAGACCCAGATTCAAGCGCCAACGGCCCTTTTCATCCAAACGGATTTGGTCTTGAACATAGGCCGACCAACGCCGGCTTCGCATGGCCTGATCCGCGCTCACAAACCTAAAAACTTGAACGGCCGAATCGTTTTCGCGTTGAGAAGGCAGGGAGAATCCCAACGAATCAACCAAGGTATATTCCCAAAGGACTTCTTGAATGTTCTCTTCCTGAACCTTCAGACCCCACGAGGCCAGGTGTTGGCCGCCCAGGCTTTGCCATTGCCCGCGGTGCTCCAAGGCCCCCACCCCTATCCACAAACGATTCCGCGCATATTGTTGAAACGCCCCTACCCCCCTTGTGAACAAAACATTCCCAAAATTTTCGGAACCAAGGTTGGCGTCCAGCTGGTTCAGGAGCCAGGCCGATTCCACATCGATTCGCTCTTGTTCATTGCCCGAATAATAGCTGGCCGACTGGGTCAAGATCATCCGAGCATGGGGCCGGTACACCAAACTGGTCCCGTGGGTTGCATTGGCAAAGCGCATGGCTTCCTGCCCATCAAAATAAACCCGCAGTTGCAAAGCGTTCTTGACGGTGCCAAAGACGGTTTCACGGTTGGATGGAATGACGGCCAAAATGTTTTGCCCCGCATGGCTTAACCAATTCCATTGCCAACGAGCATTGGGCCGGTAGGAAACCAAGGCCTGGAGATCGGTGGATACGGGGCGGTATTCACCGCGGGTGTCCAAACTTTGCAACAACGAATTGAGGGTCCGGTAACGCAATCCGCCCTGCCAGGACCATCGACCCTCGTTGCCCATCAAGCCTTCGGCTGCCAACGATACCCCGGTTAAACCCGCTTGAACCGTACCGGTTGCGTAGCGGGGTTGCCGATACGTCACATCCAGAACCGAACTCATCTTGTCCCCGTAGCGGGCCTCGAAACCACCTGCCGAAAAATGAATATGCTCCACCAAATCCGGGTGGATTAAGCTCAGCCCCTCCTGTTGCCCGCTGCGCATCAACACCGGCCGGTACAATTCGATCCCGTTGAGGTAGGTCAAATTTTCGTCGTAATTACCGCCTCGAACCTGGTATTGCGAAGAAAATTCTTGCTGGGACCTGGCCCCGAAAGCCTGGAGTATGGTTTCAAAATTCCCGCTGGGGTTGGCCAAACGCCGACTGACCAAGGGGTTAATTTTGGCCAAACCGGGGGCACGCTCCCGATCGGCTTCGATGAGTACACCCTGCCCCAAATCCACCACCGACGGCTCCAATTGCCAACGCATGGGGAGATTTTCGTCGGGGCGCAACGAAAGGTTTCGTTGCTCGGTTTTGTAACCCAAAAAACGAACCTCCAAGTTCAAGGGCGTTAAGGCCGGAACCCGCAACACAAAGCGACCCTTGGAATCGGCGCTGGTGCCCAGGGCTGTTCCCAAAACGCCCACGGTCGCCCCGGGCAATGCTTTGTTATCTCGATCCACCACTTGACCCCTCAAGGTCGCACTGTCTCCCTCAAGTGGTTGGGTCACCGCTGCAACAGACGGCCTTGAAAACAAAAACAAAACGCTGCTTAACAGCAAACACAGGATCCCCTTCCCCAAGGTTGATCTTTTCAACCCAAGAGGGCTTTGAACGATCGCACCGCAGCAGCCGGATCCGGCTGCCCAAAAACCGAATTTCCGGCGACCAAAACATCGGCACCGGCCTCCGTCAACGCGCGGGCATTGTGCAGATCCACTCCGCCGTCTATTTCGATCCGAAAGGCAAGGCCTTGAAGCTGTCGGTACTTGGCCAGGGAGGCCAGTTTTTGCATGGTGGACGGGATAAAGGACTGCCCCCCAAAGCCAGGATTCACCGACATGATGCAAACCAAGTCCAAATCACCCAAAACGGGAAGCAAAGCCTCAACGGGGGTATGGGGATTGATGGCCACCCCGGCGGAGAGCCCTTTTCCTTTGATTTGGTGAATGTTACGATGCAAATGAATGCAAGCCTCCAGGTGAATGGTCAGGGTCTGAGCCCCCGCATCCGCAAAGGAATCCACGTAACGACCCGGGTCTTCGATCATCAAATGAACATCCAAAGGCAACGAAGTGACGGCACGAATCGCCCGAACCACCGGTTGGCCAAAACTGATATTCGGCACAAAATTCCCGTCCATCACATCCAAATGCAACCAATCGGCACCTGCCTCCTCCACCTTTTGGATCTGCTCGGCCAAACGGCTAAAATCAGCGGATAAAACCGAAGGGGCGAGGATTTTCATGGGCATGAGAGATCGATCAATAAAGGAATAATGTGGCCATCAAGGGCCTTTAACGGAAAGCCGAGATCCCGGTGAGATCCATGCCGGTGATGAGCAGGTGAATATCGTGGGTTCCTTCGTAGGTCACCACCGATTCCAGGTTCATCATGTGTCGCATGATCGGGTACTCGCCGGTGATGCCCATGCCACCATGGATTTGCCGGGCCTCCCGGGCAATGTTCAATGCAATCTCCACGCTGTTCCGCTTGGCCATTGAAATTTGAGCCGTCGTGGCACGGTCCTCGTTTTTGAGAACCCCCAAGCGCCAGCAGAGCAATTGGCCTTTGGTAATTTCGGTGAGCATCTCGGCCAGTTTCTTTTGGATTAACTGAAAGGACGCGATGGGTTTGTCAAACTGAATCCGCTGCAAGGCGTATTGCTTGGCTGAATCGTAACAATCCATGGCGGCGCCCAAGGCACCCCAGGCGATTCCGAAACGAGCCGAATCCAAACAACCCAAGGGGCCTTTGAGGCCGCTTATGTTGGGTAGGAGATTTTCCTTCGGGACTTTGACATTGGAAAAGACCAATTCGCCGGTGGCCGAGGCGCGCAGCGACCATTTGTTATGGGTTTCGGGGGTCGTAAAACCTTCCATACCACGCTCTACGATAAGGCCGCGAATTTTGCCGGCTTCGTCCTTGGCCCAAACCACGGCAATATCCGCAAAGGGGGCGTTGGAAATCCACATTTTGGCACCGTTCAGGAGGTAATGATCTCCTTTGTCCACAAAATGCGTCGTCATCCCGCCGGGGTTGGACCCGTGGTCGGGTTCGGTCAAGCCAAAACAGCCCATCCATTCGCCGGTGGCCAATTTGGGAAGGTATTTGCGGCGTTGTTCTTCGGAACCGTATTTGTAGATGGGGTACATCACCAAAGAACCCTGAACCGAAGCCGTGGAACGAATACCGGAATCGCAGCGTTCCAATTCTTGCATGATGATGCCGTAACTGATTTGATCCATGCCACCGCAGCCGTATTCAGCAGGCAAGGAAGGGCCAAATGCCCCGATGGCGCCCAATTGAGGGATGATATGCTTGGGGAACTCGGCCCGCTGGGCATAGTCCTCGATGATGGGACTCAATTCCTTTTTGACGTATTGACGGACGCTGTCACGGATTAGACGGTGCTCATCGGTTAACAATTCGTCCATGAGGTAATGATCCGGGTGCTGGTAGGTGTCGGTGCGCATAGTTAGGGGGAGGGTGGTTGGACCAAAAGATTCTATTCTATTGGGAATTCGCTGCAAATTTAAGACCTTCGGGCTTCAATCATGAGTGTATGGCGGAGATTGCCCTGTTAGGTATCGAATTCCACGGCTACCACGGCCTGTACCCCGAAGAGAAAGTGAACGGCCATCGATTTGTCCTGGACCTCATCGCCCGTCGAACGGCCCCATCGGAGCAAAATGGCCTCTTGGCACAGCCCACTCTTCTGGGCAAGGCCTGGCCGGACTATGCCCGCATGCAGGCCTTGGCCGAAACGGTTTACAGCCAACCGCGCGATCTTTTGGAAGAGGTGGTGAGCGATATTTTGAGAATTTTCAAGGCCGAATGGCCGGAATGGACCTTTGAAGTGGGCCTTACCAAAACCAATCCCCCGATCCAACTGCCCCAAGGCAGCTCGACCTTGCGGATCCCGGCATCCCGGGTGACCCTGCGGTGCAGCGATCTCTAGGGGGCCTTTATCTTTGGCCTGTCACCCCAGAACCCCAACGCCCTATGGCTATTCAAACTGCAGAGCGCTCTTCAGCGCAGGATGCTTCCGAGAACCCCATCTACCAACGGCATGTGGCCGCCTACCTAGCGGCTGTACCCTATATGAAGGGTTCGGTTCTTGAATTGGGCTGCGGTGAAGGGTACGGAATGGCTCTCTTGGCCAAACACTGCGATCAATACCTGGGCGTGGACAAATACCCCGTACCCAACTTGCATATACCGCCCCAAGCCCGCGTTATGCAAGCCACCTTTCCCCCGTTGGGAGGTATCAACTCCAACCAGTTTGACGCCGTGGTCACTTTTCAGGTCATTGAGCACTTGGAGGATGATCTGGCCTTTTTGAAGGAAATTCATCGTGTCCTGAAACCAGGCGGGGTGCTCTTGCTGACCACCCCCAACCGCCTCATGTCCTTGACCCGCAACCCTTGGCATGTTCGGGAATACGACCCGACCTCCATGAAGCAATTGCTGGAATCTGTTTTTGGCCGGGTGGACCTTCAAGGCGTTTTTGGGAATTCCGTTGTTATGGAATACTACGAACAAAACAAAGCCTCGGTGCAAAAGCTGACTCGCTGGGATTTTCTAAATCTGCAGCACCGATTGCCTCGCCGTTGGTTGCAAGTACCTTATGATTTAGCCAATCGCCTCAACAGACGCAATCTGCGCCAGGCGAATACAGGCCTCGTAAGTCGGATCCGATCCGAGGATTACCCGATTGCCCCTCTAAGCGACCGCGCCTTGGATTATTTTGCTCTATGTTACAAATAGGAAAACCCGCAGGCGTTTGGGGTCGTTGGGCCTTGCCTACGCTTTTGGTCCTGGTTTTCCTATTGAATGCTTGTCGAGATAACCCGTCCCTTCCCTTGCCTCAAGACCCCATGCCCCCTTACCCCGCCTATGGCACCCCGTTTGGAGGGGTTCCCGATACCAGGGATATGGTCATGTACGAAGTCAACCTGCGCGCTTACAGTAGCGCAGGCAATATCCAAGGAGTCATTAATCGCCTGGATTCTATCAAATTACTAGGGGTCAATGTGTTATGGCTTATGCCTTTGCATCCCGTCGGCGTGCTCAAAGGCATCAATTCTCCGTATTGTGTTCGGGATTACAAGGCGGTAGGGGCCGAGTACGGAACCTTGGAGGATTTACGCAGCCTCACCGATGCGGCCCATGCCCGGGGTATGGCAGTTCTGATGGACTGGGTCGCCAATCACACGGCCTGGGATCATCCCTGGATGGCCAACGATGGGTGGTACACCCAAAACAACCAAGGCCAAGTAGTGCACCCCCCCGGTACCAATTGGTTGGATGTAGCGGACTTGAATTATTCCAACCAAGCCATGCGTGATGCCATGCTAGACGCCATGCTCTATTGGATCTACCAAGCCAATATCGACGGTTTCCGTTGCGATTATGCGGACGGGGTGCCCTTTGATTTTTGGGAAACAGCCTGGGCACGCCTGCGGTCCATCCCCGGTCGACGCCTGATTCTTTTTGCCGAAGGCAGTCGCTCCGATCATTTCCAGGCCGACTTTGATCTCAACTTTGGCTGGTCCACCTACAACGCACTCAAGCAAGTTTGGCAGGGCCAAAGCCCTTCGGTTTACCTCAACGCTCGACTGAACCAATCCCAAAGCACCCCACCGACCAAAGCCTGGCTGCAATTCACCACCAACCACGACGAATCGGCTTGGGACGCCACCCCTGTGGTCTTGTTTGGTGGCCAAAAAGGAGCCCTCGCCGCCTCTGCGGTGTCCCTGATGGGCGGTGGGCCTCAGCTCCTGTACGGGAGCCAGGAGGTCGGTATCGAGCAGAATCTTCCTTTTTTTAGTCGGCAACCCATTCCCTGGAACCAAAATCAGCCGATGCAAACGGCGTATCGCCGGCTCATGGCTTGGTACCAAGCCCACCCTTCGGTTCGCTACGGAAGCACGCTGTCCTACCCCCACCCGGATCTGATTTGCCTCCAGAAGCAAGTCGGATCGGATACCACTTTGGCCCTTATCAATGTGAGGAACCGCGCGGTCACCTTCAATGTACCTCCTGCGCTGCGTACTGGACCATGGACCTGCGCCCTGGCCGGCCCACTCAACAGCCCCGTCCCAAGTGGGCCGGAACTATTGCCAGCGAATATCACGCTGCAACCCTACGAAGGACGATTTTTTGAACGCTAAATCGGGCATGCCTACACGTCCGATATCCGGCCGCTTGCGGCGCCGTGTTCGGTTCTCCCTCCTTTTGGTAGGATTGCTGTTCGGATTGGGGCTACTGGGTTGGTTCAGTCTGCGGCATCGCTTGTTGGATTATGCCTGGACACAAGCCATCCAACGTTCCGAAAATCTAGGCTATCAATTAACATCGAAGCGACTGGAATTCAGTGGTTTTGCGACACTACAAATCCATGATTTGGCGGTGACATATCAACAGAAACCCTTGGTCACAGTGGCGGAGATGACAGCCAAGCCAGCCTTGTTACGACTCCTGACCGGAGAAATTCGTTTGCAAGCCCTGCACCTGCGTGGATTACGCCTGCAGGCCGTACAAACAGGGTCCGTCTGTAACATTTGTCCTCTCCTCAAGCCAACCCAAGATTCCACGGTATCGGAAACCACCCCAAAATCCCCGATCAACCAAAGGATTTATGATTTTGCCGCCCAGGTATTGGATCGCCTACCCCCTGATTTTCAAATCAAAGACTCGTATGTATCGTACCGGAACGATACCTTAATCACCAGCGTAGGCCTGCCCTTTTTGACGTATCAAAGCAACCAAATCAACGGTCGATTGAAGGTTCGAGAGAATCAGGAGAGCGGCGCCGTGCAGCTCGAAGGAAATTTGGACCGAAGCAGCATCACCGGGACCCTGCGGTTGACCCCCATGGGTCAGAAAACTTTTTTTGTGCCCTGGGTCCAGCGGAAACTAGGTCTGACATTGGGATTAGGAAACAGCGTTCTGACAATCAAGGAATTTGTTATGGAAAAGGGTGTCTTGAATTGGGATGCCCATGGAAGAGCCACCGGAATCCAAGTCCAGCATCCACGGCTTTCGGCCGATGCCGTCCATCTGCCTCTTTTGTCCGGTCGTTTCAAAGGCCGAGCCGGGGCCGACTTCGTGGAAGTGGATAGCGGCACGGTTTTTCGGATGAACCGCCTGCCGGTTCGGGTCTATGCCCTGGCCGATCGGGGACCTGACGCTCGATGGGATTTGCGTTTGACCACCGCTTGGAGCCCCGCGACCGTTTTTCTAGCCAGCCTGCCGCAGGGCCTCTTTGACAAAACCCGGGGGATGCAAGCGCGGGGTCAGCTGCGCTTCCGCTTTTCGCTACAACTCGAAGACCAAGCCCCGCAACAATGCCGACTTCGCAGTGCCCTGGATCAAAAAGGCTTCCAAATCACCCGTATGGGATCCACCGATCTACGTCGAATGAACGGTCCCTTTGAACATACCGTCATGCGAAACGGGCAGCCCCAACGAAGCATCACCGTAGGCCCTGGTAATCCCTACTACACCCCTTTGGATCGCATCCCTTTGGCCATGCAACAGGCTGTTATGACGGGTGAAGACGGGGATTTCTATCAACACAAAGGCTTTTATCCCGAAGCATTTCGCCGCAGCCTTGCCCAGAACTACCGACAAGGCAAATTTGCCCGCGGGGGCAGCACCATCACGATGCAGCTCGTCAAAAATGTCTTCTTGCATCCACGCAAAACCATTGCCCGCAAATCCGAAGAGTTCTTGTTGACATGGCTGATCGAAAATCAACGGCTAACCACCAAAACCCGCATGATGGAGGTTTACCTGAATGTGATTGAATTTGGCGAAAATATCTGGGGGATTGGGGAAGCATCTCGTCATTATTTTGATAAGTCCCCTTCGGAACTTGACCCCATTCAATGTGTTTTTCTCGCGGGTCTGGTACCGCGCCCTCGGGTTCTTCAACATTTGTTAGAGCCCGATGGCAAGGTGTCGCCTCGCAACGGAATTTATACCGCCATCAGGGATCGTTTTTATCGTCGAGGTTGGTTGCCGGTCGAAGACTCCGCCCGTCGCGATGTGGGGCTGCGCCCCTCGGTTTATCGCCATCTGGCGGTCCCTGATAGCACCCTGCTCCTCCATCCTCTGGACTGGGACGAAGAAGACCTGGAATAAACTAGGCTTGGGACTTGCGACCCAACCGCGTTTGTTGTTCGGCCAACCAATGCAAGGCCTCGAGCGGGGTCAAATCATTGATATTCAATTGACGCAAGGCGTCAGCCAACTTGCCTTCGGCTGGATCACCGGATTCAAACAATTGCAATTGAAGGGGGCGGGTCGAACGGGAACCCGCGCTTGGGGTATCCGGGTCTGAACCCGGGATATCCCGACCGGCTTCGAGGCCTGCCAAGACCGTTCGAGCCATGTCCAAGACAGCGGGTGGTACACCGGCCATGCGGGCGACATGCAATCCAAAACTATGGGAGGAGCCTCCGGGTCGAAGGATCCGAAGGAATTGCAAATGATCCCCTTCACCGGCCACCGACACATGGTAATTGGCCATGCGTGGATAGAGGGAGGCCATCCGATTGAGTTCGTGGTAATGGGTTGCAAAGAGGGTCTGAGGCCGTAGCCGGGGATGCTCGTGCAAATAGGCTGCTACGGCCCAAGCCAGACTGATTCCGTCGTAGGTGGATGTGCCACGACCTATTTCATCCAATAACAAAAGACTTTCGCCCGTCATATGATGCAAAATGGTTGCCATCTCTTGCATTTCGACCATGAACGTGGATTCACCGGCTGCCAAATTATCCGAGGCCCCAACGCGAGTGAACAATTTATCCACCAAGCCGATTTCGGCCGATTGGGCGGCCACGTAGCAGCCAACCTGTGCCATCACCACCATCAATCCCGTTTGCCGTAACAAGGCCGACTTGCCCGCCATGTTGGGCCCCGTAATCATCCAAATTTGTTCCTTTTCGGGATGCAGGTCAAGGTCGTTGGGGACATAAGGCTGCGATGCCGGCAAGAGGCGCTCCAGAACAGGATGACGCAAAGCCTGAACACGGATACCCGCATGTGGACGAAGTTGGGGTCGGTGGTAGCTCCGCTGAAGAGCCAGATTCCCAAAGCCCAAAAGAACATCTAACGAAGCGAGGAGGGAAGCCGTCTGCTGCAAGCGGGGCACCTCTTTGGATGCCTGATGTTGGAGTTCCACGTAAAG
>CAIOCC010000171.1 GCA_903856555.1 uncultured Bacteroidota bacterium | reverse complement strand
GGCAAAGACCATACGCTTTTCGCGTTGGCCGATGGTCGGGTTGTTTTTACTCGTGGCGAAAAAAACCGGTCTTTCGTATCGATCGATCCGCTTCAGGACTAAAGTTCCTTCCCCATTCCTTATCCCAATAGCCTGCCCCAAAGCAGGCTATTTTTTTTGGGGTTATCTTTAGAAAACGAATTTGAATTTCGCCATGAAAAGCATCATTTTAGGAACGGGGCGCTACCTGCCCTCCAACGTTGTCACCAACCATGACTTGGCCCAGCGTATGGATACCAACCACGAATGGATCGTCGAACGTACCGGCATTCATGAAAGACGCTTCGCCATACCCGGTGTGGACACGACCGCATCCATGGGCACCGAAGCAGCCAAAAGAGCGCTGGATGCTGCTGGATTAGGTCCCCAAGATGTGGATTTGATTCTTTTTGCCACCTTGAGCCCGGATTACTATTTTCCGGGTCCGGGCGTGCAATTGCAACACAACCTGGGATGCCGAACCATTGGCGCCATTGATATCCGTAATCAATGCTCGGGCTTCGTTTATGCCCTTTCGATTGCCGATCAATACCTGCGCAACGGAGCTGCCAACCATGTTTTGGTCGTGGGTTCCGAATTGCATTCTGGTGGATTGGATATGAGCACCCGTGGCCGGAACGTCTCCGTGATTTTTGGAGACGGCGCAGGGGCCGTTGTACTTGGTCGCACCGACGAACCCGGAAGAGGCCTGTTGTCGACCCATCTTCACAGCCAAGGCGAACACGCCGAGGAATTGGCCTTGCTGGGACCCAGCACCCGCGATTGGATACCGGAGATTATCCAACGGAACGACCCGGATGATGTATCCTATTTCCCGAGAATGAACGGGAATTTCGTCTTTAAGCATGCCGTTGTTCGATTTGCAGAAGTCATTGAAGAGGCCCTGACATCCAATCAATTGAGCACCTCAGATCTCCGATTGCTCATTCCCCATCAAGCCAACCTCCGTATTGCCCAATTTATTCAACAAAAATTGGGACTCAGGGAAGACCAGGTCTACAATAACATTATGCGATACGGCAATACCACCGCTGCCAGTATTCCGATAGCCCTAAGCGAGGCCTACGATGAAGGTCGAATCCAAAAAGGGGACCTTCTCATGATGGCTGCTTTTGGGAGCGGCTTTACTTGGGGTTCGGCGCTGATGCGTTGGTAAGCCTTTCGATACGATTACCCGTTCTTTCCCCTCTCAAATTGCAGGGGATATGCGGCGTTTTGTTTCTTCCCTAGGCCTGTTGGCCCTGCTGTGCTTTCCTTTCCTCCTTCAAGGCCAAAGCACGCCTTCAACCCATGCCATGGGGCTGTACGGCGAGCCCCCGATGCCCGGATGGATTCCAGGTCAGGACTATTGGCCGGCTCTTCAGCCTTTGGAACCACGTGATTTTAGTTATTGTATCGGGGTTCGGCATCTCCCTTATTTGCCTGGACAGGGTTTCTTGATCCTGGGCCTGGGGTATCAAAAAAATCGGGATTGGTTAACTCTTCGATTCCTACGAAACGGATGGTGGGAATTTGGTTCTTACCATGGTGGTCTGGGATTAAGCCGTGGCTTCCAAGGCCATCGAGTCGGAATGAACCTTTCGGTCGGGTGGAGCCCCAAGGAAAGAAATCAAATGGTAGAATTTGGTTTGGGGACGGAGCATCGCCTGGCCACATCGTGGCGATGTGGTTTTCGTATTCGGCATACATCCCGTGATCTAGAGTTAGCCACCCAACCTATACCTGCATGGCAGGGTGGAATGCATCTCACCTGGCACCAAAGAGCTTTGAATGGTTCTTTACGTTTGCACTTTGTGCCAGGCCGGCTACCGGTCAGCGAATGGGTTCTGGGTTACCAACCGAACTCACGATGGTCCTATTGGTTGGTTTCCGATCCGTGGGCGGGCATGATCGGGGTGGGATTGGGTTATCAGGATGCCAAGCGTCGTTGGACCTTGTCCCAAATACGAACCGAGCTTCCTGTTCCTGTTCTGCGTTCGACCTTTCATAGCCTATGATTTTGGAGCCGTACCTCCTTTGGCGAGACCGGCTGCGGGGACCCGGTGCTCTTGGTTGCCTGGTGCTGAGCCTTCCCTACCTCCCTTTGGACCTAAGTGCCCAAAGCGAACTCGAAACCGAACAAGCCCTTGACCAAGAACAATCCTGGCTTGGAGAGGGGCCGGTTCCTTTGCTGGATTCCTATCGGACCGAGGCTTGGTTAAAGCAAGACGGCAGGATTTCCTTGGGTCATGTACATGCCGGTTGGGGTGCATGGGTGAAATCATTGGAATCATTACCTTGGACCCCCCACCAAAAGGACGCTACCTATCAGCGATTCCAACAAACCGGGGCTCAACCATGCAACCCTTGGTACTGGATGGCCCTCCCTTGGATGGACACCATCACAGCCCGCTATTGGTCTGGACTCTTTGAGCCCTGTTCTTTGTTTGGACCCCCAGGCGGCGCAACGGTGGTGGATGCCACCACATTGGAAGCCGTTAGCGGATGGATTTGGGATCGTCACCGATGGAAGGGTGAATCCCCATTGGAACATTCGTTGTTACAATACAGATTGGATCAAAAATCCGAAGGACTGCGTTGGGCATTGGGTTGGGAATACCGTCCTAGCAACCCCCTAAAAGAGAGTTTTGGAGGCTATTTGGAAGGAAACAAAGCAAAAAATCGCTGGATACTAGGAGATTTCCACCTCCAATCGGCCAATCTTCTCTTCTATCAAACGTTGAGACAGCCCTCTTTTGCGCAACCTTGGCAACATCCACCGGGCAGCGAACTCACGCGACCCTCGATTCGATGGTCTTCGGGCAACCAGGTGAGGGGGCTTAGCTTGCAACACGGGACCCCTTGGGGTCGTTGGATTTGGTCAGGCTTTGTGCCGAATACCCGAGGTAGGCATCCGTTGATGCAAACCCTTTCTTTTGAACGGCAGAAGGGCCGACTGGAACAAAGTTGGCAGGGAGGCCTCCTCCAAAAACGTTGGAGACTGGGCGGGAATGTGGCCTGGCACGGGGCCAATTACCGCCTCCAATTGAACGGACTTTGGATTCCTCCAACCCTGGGGTTCAACGGACATTTAGGGCGCTTGTGGACCCTAATCCTGACACCGCATCCGCGGTGGTCCTTCGGGATTCGGCATAGCAAGGTTTACCTGCCAAACGACCCCGCTAAGAGCCTACCGCTGAACCAAACGACCGCTGAACCAGAATCCCTATCAATCCTAAATGCCGTATGGCAATTGAAACCTTTTTGGAATCTCGCTTTTCGGGTTGATCCGCATGCCGTGGGTCTTGAAGCGGCCTCCATCAAAGGTCCGCTTCAAAATTTCAGGTACCTCTTGCTTTTTCACCAAGCGACGACCAAGAACCCTCGCTACAGCGTTCGGCAATACCTGCGATTGCCTTGGACCATCCATCCATCCCAAAGCGGCGAGGTACAGGTTGGATACACCCAATCGTGGATGGACGATGAGTCACCCCGTCATAGCCTGGTTCTGGCTCATCAAATGCTTTGGCGCCGCAAGACGGGGTCCGATTTAAAACTGCGTTTGGGACAGAGTTGGCTCCTGGCCGGAGCCGACGGGGAAACCATCATGGTTCGAGAAGATCAGCGATTTGGGAACACTTGGTGGAGGGGTTCCTCGACTCAATGGCGATTGACGGCTTCCCTCCAAGGTCGAACCCATGGTACCGGTTGGAGACTTTGGATCCGCCGAATCCAGGACGAAGACGGAACCCGCTGGGAATGCAGCCTTCGACTTACTCAGCGGTGGACAGACGAGTCGTATCACTAAGCGGGCCAGGGGCCCAATCATGAACAGAAGGCATCTCGATCCCCATGTAACGATTCATTAACGCCATAATGATGCCTTCTTTCAAACCCAGTTTGCTATTGGTCAAACGGTTGATCTCCGCATGCTTCATCACCCACAGAAACAGACGACATGCCGGCACAATGACATCGGCGCGATCCTCGTTGAGAGCGAAGAGCTTGACCCTTTCGTCCAAGGTACAGGCGCTGATTTGTTCGTAGAACTTTTCGAGGGTTTTGTAGGTACAGGGCTCCCCTTTCTTGGTTTTAAGCAAATCAAAAATCTTGTTGATATTCCCCCCGCTTCCATAAAAATGGGTCGGTGCATGTTCAAGGACCTGCTTTTTGATGAAGTCCTTGAGCTCTTTCCAATCTTGTTCACGGTCGGTTCTATCCAAGATTCGAACCGCCCCGAGCTGAAAACTACGGCTCGTTACCAAAGAAGACCCGTTCAAAAGCGAAATTTCGGTGGAACCTCCCCCAACATCCATGGTCATGATTCGATCCGAGGGTCCGGCCAAGGAGCGTTGAGCCATGTAGAGCAGTTCAGCTTCCATCGCACCGCTAATCAAATCCAAATCCAACCCGGTTTGAGCCTTGATTTCCTTCACCAATGCGGGCCCGTTGGACGCTTCCCTGAGTGCCGAAGTCGCGCAAGCCATGGCATGGTCCACTTCAAAGGCCCGTATCAGGCTGGCAAATCCCTGCATGGTTTGCAACAATTGCTTGGATCGAGCAGGGCCCACCTGACCATGCACAAAAACATCGTCCCCCAATCGAATGGGAACCCTGATATACTCCAAGGCTTTCCAGTCCGCATTGGAACCGGGTTTCACGGTCACCTTGACCACCAACAAACGGGCCGCATTGGACCCCAAATCAATGGCGGCTAGTTTCAAAGCTTCAATTATGCTGACGAAGGTAAGCAAAAAAGGCTTCTTGGGCCCGTAGTCCCCCGTTTTGACCCTCGGTTTCGCCCACCAGTCGGTTGGCATCAGCGCCGTTGAGCCAGCGCGCCTTGGACCGGTCGTTCCATTGAATTTCAAGTAAATCCAGGACCTCTTGTTGCAATCGCCTATCCAACAATGGAAAAGCCAGTTCTACGCGGTAATCCATGTTACGAGCCATCCAATCAGCCGAAGACAAGTAAACCAAGGGCTTGGAGCCATGACAAAAGGCATAGACCCGGGCATGTTCCAAATAACGATCAATGATGGAGACCACCCGAATATGTTGACTAAGCCCAGGAACACCTGGAACCAAGGCACAAATACCCCTTACAAGGCAACGGACCTCCACACCGGCCTGGGATGCTCGATACAACGCTGCAATCAGCGCTTCGTCGACCAAGGAATTTAACTTAACAAAAATCCATGCCTGTTTGCCTTCCTTGGCCCGTCGTATCTCAAAATCAATCCAAGCCAAGAGAGGATCTCGCATTCGGTAGGGAGCCACCAAGATATGCCGGTAAGCGGTATGCAAACGCCCTTGGTACAACGACCGAAAAACTTTGTTCACCTCCTGGGTGATGGTAGGTCGCGCTGTGAAAAGCGAATCATCCGCGTAAATCTTAGCGGTCTGGGCATTGTAATTCCCGGTACTCATGTGGGCATAACGGATATCCCGGCCTTTTTCCCGGCGGGTTACCAAACACATTTTGCAATGAATCTTGAAACCTTCCAAACCGTAATGAACCACGGCCCCCGCTTCTTGCAATTTCTCGGCCCAGTACATATTATTTTCTTCGTCAAAGCGAGCTTGGATTTCGACCACTGCAATGACTTTTTTGCCGTTCAAAGCGGCCGTAATCAAGGACCGTACGACCGAGGAAATCGTGGCCAGTCGATACAGGGTAATTTCTATTTTTCGAACATCCGGATCCAAGGCTGCTTCCCTCAAAAACTTGAGGACCGTATCATACGGATGGTAGGGGTGATGCAACAATCGGTCCTTTTCACGAATCGCCTTAAAGAGCGTATGACGCTCTGACCATGCCCCGGGCGATACCGATTCCCAAGGCGGATAAAACAAGGCATCCCGACCGGCCAAGGGGATCTGGCGTAAATCTTTGAAATTATGGTAGCGACCACCTGCGATAAGGCTGGATGCCTTTAGTTTCCATTTTCGAACCAAAAAACGCAGCAAATCATCCGGCATTTGGCGGTCGTAAATAAATCGAACGGGGTCCCCCTTCCCTCTTTTGCGCAGGCCCGATTTCATTTTGTCCAGCAACGATTGACCCAAATCCTGGTCCAAATCCAGCTCCTGGTCCCGCGTCATTTTGATGGTAAAAGCCTCCACGACCTCGGGATTCATGGATGCAAACACATCGTTCAGATGCATGCGGACTAAATCATCGATAAAAAGCAAATACTCCCGGCCATCTACGTTACCCAGCGAATAAAAACGTTGAGCGTATCGAACAGGCAATTCCAACAAGGCGTAATCCGAAGTCTCCGAACGAATCCGTCGCTTGATTTTGAGGGCTAAGTAGAGATAGGAATCCCGCAGTCGAAGCGGCCTGGTTTTTTGATCGAGCAGGATGGGGTTCAAATAAGGCTGGATACTTTCCTTAAAAATCGTATGTGCTTTGTTACGAAAAACTGCCGGTAAGTTAATTTTATCACTAATGACCACGCCGTTATGTTCCAGTTCCGGAAGAATCCGCTGCTCAAAAAGCAGTTCAAAACGTTGCTGAAGGGCCTGGGCCTGGTCGTGAATGACGGTCAAGACCCGGTGGGGATGAAAATCCAGCTTACGCAATTGTTCTTTGTCCAAATGCATAAGCCGATGCTGGTTTGCAACACGGACCCGAAAAAACTCGTCCATATTGGACGAAAAAATGGACATGAACTGAAGCCGTTCCCCCAGAGGCACCTGGCTGTTCTCGGCCTCAAGTAAGACCCTTTCGTTGAATTCCAACCATGACACTTCCCTGTTGTACAATTCGATTCTTCGGCCCGCCCAGGACTTTCGAATCAAGAGAGCCGCGGCAGGTTCAGTCCTATTAGGAGGCATAAGGGACGTAATTTCCTCAATAATAAATACCTTTCGGGGGATTTCTAGGTCGTTTAATAAAAGTTAACATGAAATATCGCAAACTCTGCTGGGCACTCGTTCTGGCCCTTTCTACCTCGATGGCCTTTCTTTCGACCCTTCAGGCCCAAAACAAAGGAAAGGCCAAAAAGCCAGCAGGTCGGGATTTGAGCATTGGGCATTACAACGTCGAAAATCTTTTTGACACCTTGGATGACCCCGCCACCGACGACCAAGACTTTCTGCCCACCGCCTCCCTGGCCTGGGGTGAAGCCCGTTACTACCAAAAATTAGGCCAACTTGCTGGCATCATTGCTCAAATGAATCGTGGGACGGTTCCTGATTTTCTAGGGCTTTGTGAAATTGAAAATCAAAATGTTCTAAGCGATTTGTTGCGTCAGCCCCCCCTTCGCAAAAGCAACTTGGGTTCTATCCACTCCGATTCCAAAGACCCCAGGGGTATTGATGTTGCTCTTCTTTACAACAAGTCTTTGTTCAAACCCTTTGCCCGAGCCGACAAAGTCATCGACTTACCGGGGGATTCCTTGCCACCAACCCGGCCCATCTTGGTGGTCAGTGGGCGTTTATCGAGCGGCGATACCCTTCATTTACTTGTAAATCACTGGCCATCCCGTCGGGGCGGGAACGAAAAATCCGTGCCCAATCGCTACGCGGCAGCACGCCGTTTGAGGCAAACCGTGGATAGCCTCTACGCCCGTTACGGGGGCAGCGATCGTTGCTTGGTTGTCTTGCTTGGAGATTTCAACGATACCCCCCAGGACCCGAGCATACGATTGATTTTGGGGGCTGACAGCACGTCCAGTCGGGGTTTGTTTCATCCGATGGCCGGGTTGGCAGGAGGTTCTTATTGCTACCAGGATCGATGGGAATGGTTGGACCAGATCATGCTCAGCAAGGCCCTCCAAGGTCGTCCGCAAACAGGGTCCATGCCTTACTATATCCAAGGTTCGGCAACCACCGTTGAACTTCCCAACCTTCGACAGCAGGATGGCAAATTCAAAGGGTATCCTTTCCGAACCTACGCCGGCAACCGATATCTGGGAGGACCTAGCGACCATTTGCCGGTGCTATTATACCTTCGCTGCCCTTCATGCCCCTAAGCCCTTCCCCCTCATCCCCTCCTTCCAGCGAATGGTCAAACCGTGATTGGTTCCACGATTGGTTTAACAGCCCGTATTACGAAACCCTTTACGACCATCGCGACCTCACAGAGGCCAAAGCTTTTGTCAAGAATTTGACCAGCCAGATCCCTCTTCCGGAACAGGCCGACGTTTTGGATCTGGGCTGTGGTTGGGGCAGACACACCAATTCTTTGGCCGATTTGGGATACCGAGTAACCGGTTTGGACCTTTCGCCACGATTAATTGAGCGGGCCCGAACCTTGGCCAACGAAAGGGACGTAGCGGCCTTGGGGTCTTTGGATTTTGAGGTCGGCGATATGCGGACCCATCGCATGAATCGGCGCTTTGACCTGGTGGTGAACCTGTTCACCTCCCTGGGGTATTTCGAAAAGGACGAGGACGATTTGATGGTTCTCCAAAACGCCTATCATCACCTGCGCGATGGAGGTTATGTGGTTCTGGACTATTTTGATACCGCCCATACCCTGGCTCATTTGGTCCCTTCCGAAACCAAAAGCTTTCCGAATTTTCGAGCCCACTTGAAGCGTGAAGTCGTGGGAGGCAGGCTCCTCAAAGAAATTCGTATCGAAGATTTCAATGGGGATTCCGGCCCAAATCCCTTGGTTTTTACTGAAATGGTTCGTTGTTACAGCCCCAAGGACCTGGAGGGCCTTCTACTTCTTGCCGGTTTCAGACCCATCCAACGATGGACCCATTACGATCTTCGACCGGATTCCGAACCCGGGCCCCGTTGCATTTGGCTCGCCCAAAAACCCATGCACCGACAACAGGGATCTTAGTGCAATGAACATGAATTCAGGTTATAAGTTTCTAATTATAAGCGGATTATTGCTTGCCTTGGGCATGACTGTTTTTGCTCTGGCTGGTTATTTGGAGCAACCCGGCGCATGGGAGCGGCAATGGTTTGGATGGATTAATCATCCGCAAGGATGGTCCCTGGTGGATTCATTCGCCATCCTGTTTCGAACCCCCGGGACCTGGCTGCCCCTCTACGCCTTATTGCTCCTGTGGGTTTTTCGATCCAAAGTGGAACGACCCTTCAATTTGATTTTGGTATTGGTGGTGTCGGTTGCCTTGAGTGATCAAATATCCTCGAGTCTTATC
>CAIOCC010000170.1 GCA_903856555.1 uncultured Bacteroidota bacterium | reverse complement strand
GTAGGATGGATCGAATGGCTTCCAAAATCGGATAATCCAGGAGAACCGCGTTGCGAATAAAGGTAAAACCACTGACTTTCATGGTTTCACGTTAAGAAAGGGTTAAGTCCATAGCTTGTCCAAAGTTAGGCCCGGCCGGACGCTATTTTTGGGGAACACAATCAGCCACTATGAAAATTACGAACCTTGTCTTGGTGTTAGCCCTCAGCGCAGGGACCATCACCGTAAAGGCCCAAAATTCCCCGCAGGCCCCGCAGGCCCCAAGCAATGTCGAAGCTGCCGTGGTCCCACAGGCCCCCAAAACCGAAACCTCCGTTCCCTCCGTGACCATCGGGACGCAAACTTGGATGCAGCGGAACTTGGACGTCGTGACCTTTCGGAACGGGGACACGATACCGCAGGCCGCAGGGGATTCGGCTTGGATGGCTGCCGCCGAAAACGAAACTCCGGCCTGGTGTTACTACAACAACGATCCTGCCAACGGGGTCGTTTATGGCAAGTTGTACAATTGGTTTGCCCTCAAGGATACCCGCGGTCTTGCCCCCCTGGGTTGGCACCTGCCCTCGGACCAAGAATGGACTCTTTTGATTAATACCTTGGATACCTCGGCCCATTTGTTGCAAATGGGGGGTGCTGAAAGTGTCAAAGCAGGCCCCTTGCTCAAAACCGCTGAAGGATGGAAGGAGGAGGCTGTCGAAGCCAATAATTCCAGCGGATTCACGGCCTTGCCCGCCGGGTACCGCGTTCATTGGAATATCGAGAAAACCGCAGCGCCCTTTTTTGCTTTAACCGAAAGCGCCAATTGGTGGAGCAGCACCCCAACCGCAGGAACCGATGCCTGGTTACGCAATGTTTACTACAAAAACAACCAAGTCAAGAAGTACTTTTTTCATCGCGGTTATGGATTTTCGGTCCGTTGCATCCAAGGTGAATTGGAGGATTTTTGGAAGGATAACAACGATCAAAACAATTAGGAATCGATAACAAAACACCTATGAGGATCATTGCTTGGATTTTGGGGTTGGTATTGGGTTCCGGGGTAGCGGTCTTGGCCCAGTCCGCGGACCAGCCGGCCACGGCCCAGCCCACGGACTACCCGGCCACGGCCCAGCCCGCGGACCATTCAGCCGTTCAAATCGCGGGACTTTGGTGGATGCAAGAGAATTTATCAGTCACCCGTTATCAGAACGGTGATTCCATCCCCGATGGCACCGCCGACCACGCAGCTTGGGCCCAACTTAGTACCGGCGCTTGGGCATACCCGGATAGCCAAGCGGCCTTGCGCCGTTCCTTTGGCCTCCTGTACAATTGGTATGCGGTGAACGATCCGCGCGGTCTATGCCCAACGGGATGGCGGCTGCCCAACCACGATGAATGGACCGCATTGACCCAAGCCCTTGGGGGCGAAACCAAGGCCGGAGCCGTCCTCAAGGCTAGCCAAGGATGGTTACCTGCCGGTTTTCGGGGTAGCGATGGAACGTACGGTGGCCTGGGAGCCTACGCCTATTGGTGGAGCAGCACCGGCAGCGGGATCAACGGAGCTTGGGGTCGTTTTGTGGACGGGACC
>CAIOCC010000169.1 GCA_903856555.1 uncultured Bacteroidota bacterium | reverse complement strand
CCAAAACCCATCTCGATTACCATGCCCTCAAAATCATGACCGTTTTGTTGGGGGGGTATTTTGGGTCCAGGCTTATGCAGAATCTGCGTGAGGACAAGGGATTGACCTACGGGGTAGGTGCGGGTTTGCGTTCCTTTGGAGACCATGCTTTGATGACCATTCAATCGGAACTGCAGGCGGGGTCCGCTGAATTGGCTCTGGAGGAGGTTCGCTTTGAAATGCAAAGGCTGCGCGAGGAGGAAGTTGGCAAGGGTGAATTTGACAGGGTCTTGTCGTATTTGAGGGGGCAGTGGATGGCCGGAATGGACGGTCCCCTGGCCATGATGGACCGCTATTGGGACCTATGGCACCACGGTCTTGGCGAGGACTTCCTTCGTCAATCGGTTCAAACCATGCAGGACTTGGAACCTGCAACTCTTCGCCGTTTGGCCCAAACCTACCTGGATCCTGACAAGGCGGTGGTTGTTTTAGCAGGCCCCGGTCTTTGATTTCCAAACTATCTTTCGTCCCATTCCATGAACGAGACTTATCAAATTCGTCTAAATCGCTTCGAGGGTCCCTTTGACCTCCTCTTGTTCTTTATCGAAAGGGATGAGTTGGACATTCAAGACATCCCCATCGGACGGATAACCGCCGATTTTTTGGATTATATGCAGCAAATGGCGGAGCTCAATATCGAGCTCGCTTCTGAGTTCATATTGGTTGCGGCGACGTTGATTCGCATCAAGGCCCGCATGCTGCTTCCCCGTCCTGAATTGGATGAACAAGGCGAAGAAATCGATCCCAGAGCAGACCTCGCGGCCCGATTGTTGGAATACAAACGCTACAAAGCGGTGACCGAGGAGTTGCAGGCCATGGAGGAGCATCGTCAATCCTTGATGCCCCGGGGGAACAAGGAACAGGAGTGGACTCGAGTGGAGGAAAGCCTGGGCATTGACCAAGACCTCCTGCATGTAGATCTCTATCAGTTACTCAAATATTTTCATCAGGCCGTGGCCAGGGGAAGCGAACGGGTCAAGGTGGTGCACAAGGTGACGCCGTACCCGTATTCCATCGCGGCGCAGCGTAATTACCTGGCCAATCGACTCAATGCCCGTGAATTCGTCACTTTTGAGGAATTGTTTGTGGATTTTACCGACAAAATGCAAGCCATTTTTACATTTCTTGCCATGTTGGAGATGTTACAAGTAGGGCGTTTGGAAATCGAGACCCAGGATGAGTTCAATCGGTTTGGGCTTCGCCTCAAGGCCTAGTTTTTGGGTGGTCAAAAGAGGATAGAATGCCACCCATGGACCACGCCTTTTTTTCAACCTATTTTTTGCCGGCCACCCTGGTCCTCATCATGGGAGGCATGGGTTTATCCCTGAGTTTGCAAAATTTCCGCAACGTTTTGCGCTTTCCCAAAGCCGTCGTGGTCGGTCTCGTTGCCCAGATGGTGGTGCTTCCGCTGCTGGCTTTTGGGCTGGCCCATGCTTTTGGATTATCGCCCACCTACGCGGCCGGCCTCATGATTGTGGCCTCCTGTCCCGGAGGCGCATCGGCCGGTCTGATTAGCCATTTGCTCAAGGCCAATGTGGCCCTGTCCATGTGCCTAACAACGATCAATTCTTTGTTATGCGTGGCCACCATCCCTTGGTTGGTGGATGCCTCTTTGGGGTATTTCATGAAACAAGAGGCCCATATAACCCTTCCTTTTTGGAGCACTGTCAAGGATATTGCCTTGCTGACCCTTCTCCCGACCGGGGTGGGACTTTGGCTTCGTTCCCGTTACCCGGCTTTTGCCAAGGCGGCCGATCGGCCCTTGAGGTATTTGATGCCACTCATGTTAATGGTGGCCTTTGCGGGGGTGGCAGGCGCCGAACACCGAGGCACCGAATCGTTGGTCGCTTCGATTCGTTTGTTGTTACCGCCCACCCTTTTGTTGAATGGCTTGGGGATGCTCCTGGGTCTTTTGCTGGCCTTCGTTTTTCGCTTGGGGCCGATGAGTCGGATCACCATTCCTTTGGAAGTAGGCCTACAGAATGTATCCTTGGCCATCTTTGTGTCCCAGGTCATGCTTCATAACAATGCGATGGCCTTCGTTGCGGTGGTTTATTCGTCCTTCAGTTTTGGGACCGCTGTGCTATTCGGTTACACCCTGCGTGAAGCCACTCGCCGAATCCGTAGGTTTTTGTATTTTAGGCGGTTGCAGCGGTTTCGGGAGGGCTTGAAAGGCCGTCGCTAACCAACCATTGCGCGTCATGGAATCCACAACCTTGGAACCCACAGCCCGGGAATCTGCGCATTCAGAACCCGTTTTGTATTTATTGCCATCCCTTTTGGATGCCGAGTGGGGTGGCGACCACATCGGCAGCAGAGTTCGCGAAATTTTAGCCCAATTGGAATACCTGGTGGTCGAATCGGAGCGCGAAGCAAGGCGGATGATTCGGCGAATGTTACCAGGGGTGGACCTGAACCGATACACGCTTGTATTGCTGAACGAGCATCAGCGGGAACCTCGATACGGAGATTTTTTGGAACCCATGCACAGGGGGCATTCCATGGGTTTGATGTCGGATGCTGGCCTTCCGGTTTTGGCGGATCCCGGTTCCGGTTTAGTCCTGGAGGCACATCGGCAGGGTTGGAAGGTGGAGCCTTTGAGCGGACCTTCCAGTTTGATGTTGGCCTGGATGGCCAGCGGCTTGAACGGGCAACACATGGAGTTTCATGGTTATCTGCCAATCCAGGCCTCCGATCGCATTCGCCAACTCCGCGAAATGGAGCAGCGTTCTCAACGCACCCATCAGACCCAGGTTTGGATCGAAACGCCTTACCGCAACGATGCTCTCTTGGAATCGGCCCTTCGTTGCCTCAAACCGAATACCCTCTTGTGCGTCGCCTGTGAAATTACCGGTGGTCCCAAGGAATGGATCAAAACCCGGCGTGTTGATGAATGGGTCGAGGCCATTCAGCGAGGGGAGGGGCCGTCCCTTCACAAAAGACCTTGTGTCTTCCTCCTGCAATGCCCCTAAGGATGCTCTGCCCACTAGGTCTTGTGATTGGCTACGAAATCCACGCAGGTTCTTCGTAAATTCGTGTTTCGCTCCTTAAACCCTAACCCGCAAGGCTATGATCGGATGGATTGTTTTTGCAGTAATCGCCTTGGGCGGTTTTGTATTTGTTCTGACCAAATACACCAAGGAACCGCACGATTAGTCTGTCTCGGGCTGCTTATAGTGGCTTCATGGAGGCCCTTTGGAGACGATCGTTGATCGCAGCACCCAATCCTATGTTGGGGACTTTTTGGGCCAAGATCATACCGGCACTTTTTTCCAGGCGTCGTAGGGCCCCAAAGAGTTGATGAGCAGCTTGTTCCAGATTGCCTTCTGGACTCAGAATTTCTTGATTCCAATCCGCAACCCGGGAATCCATCAACGCTTGATCAAAGCGCAGGAGCGCTGGTGGTTGGGCCCTATGGTTTAGGTGGTCGTGATGGTTAAGCCAATCCATGAGAGCCAAGTCGTCCGCAAACAAAAACAGGGGTACCGAGGGGGCGTAATGATGGGCCAGGGTGCCGGGTGCTCGTTGGGCCTGATCCGCTTGTGCGAGACGGTTGGGGCGTTGAAGGGGGCGACCCAAGAAGGCCTCCAGGGATTCGGCGGTGAGTCCGCCTTCCCGAAGCAGCAGCGGTTCAGGCCCGCTCAGGTCCAGTACCGTGGACTCTACGCCGATATGACAGGGACCTCCATCCAAGATATAGGGAATTTGTTTGCCCAATTGGTCGGCTACATGGTCGGCGGTGGTGGGGCTGGTCCGTCCAAAGAGATTGGCCGAGGGGGCTGCCAGCGGAAAATCCAAGGAACGAAGGAGCTCCAAGGTGAGCGAATGTAGTGGGATACGAAATCCAGCGGTCTTCAATCCGGCCGAAACCTCGTCGGGTAGAATGGGGGCTTTGGGCAAGATAAGGGTCAGGGGTCCAGGGCTGAAGGCCTCCAGCAGGGCATAGGCCGAATCAGGTACATCCACCGCGTACCGGTTCAGTTCCTCTTGGCTGGCCAGGTGGACAATCAGGGGGTCGGTCAGGGGTCGCCCTTTGGTCTCAAAGACCCGCAGCAAGGCCTCCCGATCGCAGGCGTTGGCGGCCAGACCGTACACGGTTTCGGTGGGAATGCCCACCGGCCAGCCGTCCCGAAGCCAGGCCCCCGCTTCTTGGACCGAGGTTCCGATTATCGCCATTGATTTCCCATTAATTCCTTCCAAAACCCTGCAAGTTTAGGGCCTCTCCACCTAAATTGGCCCCCGTTTCGGACAAAGCCCGGACTTCTACGTATGCGTTTTATTTCAATCATTCGGTTGGGGGTCCTAGGGTCCCTTTTGATGGGGAGTGGGTTGGTGTCATCGGTTCGGGCTCAGAGCCAGAGCTCGGTGGTTCGCTGTGCGACCACGGAGGTGATGGAAAGGATGAGGAACCAGGGACTCTGGCCGGAGACCGATGCACAATTTGAGTCCTGGATGGCTCAACAGCAGGCGGCAGCCTTGGGAGGCCAGGGTCGTGCCCTCTCACCGGGGACCCTGTACACCATCCCGGTGGTGGTTCACATTATCTATCAAAACGAAACGGATGTCTGGAACATATCGGACCAGCAAGTCATATCCCAGATTCAAATCCTGAACGAAGATTTTCGCCGACTCAACGCGGATACGGTCAACACCCCGGCCGGTTTTGCGGCAGTGGCCGGCTATCCCAACATTGAATTTTGCTTGGCCCGCCGGGATACCCTTGGGCAGAATACCACCGGCATTATTCGCCACCGATTTCAACAACGGGCCTCTTGGTCCACGAGCCAATTTGACGGGACGGTGAAACCCAATACTCGTTGGAATCCCAACCTTTACTACAATCTATGGATTGCCAACCTTAGCGGAGGGGTGCTGGGTTATGCTCAGTTTCCGTCCGGTAGCGGATTGCAGGGATTGACAGGAAGCGCCAACGCCAATACGGATGGGAGTGTTCTCCTTTACTCCAGTGTAGGACGACCCCCGCACAATCCCTTCCCCGGCCAGTATAATTTGGGCCGGACCGCCACCCACGAGGTTGGTCATGCTTTGGGCCTTCGGCATATTTGGGGTGATGGTAGTAACTGCAGCGCCACCGACTATTGCGCGGATACGCCTCCGTCGGATGCGGCCAATTACGGCTGTCCGCTAACCCATGCCTCTTGCGGTGGTCTGGATATGGTGCAGAACTACATGGACTATACCAACGATGCCTGCATGAACCTGTTCACGGCCAATCAAGCATCCCGTATGTGGACAGTGTTACAAAATTCGCCCCGCCGCAATTCCTTGCTGACATCTCCTGCCTGCATGCCTCCCGATATCGTTCCAGCGGCGGCTTGGTCCCAGAGTGCGGATTCACTTTGCCCTGGTGCCACGGTTCAGTTCAGGGATCAGAGCCTGAACCGCCCAACCCGCTGGCGTTGGACCTTTGCAGGTGGTATTCCAAGCAGCGATACCAACCAGATCCCCGTTCCGGTTCGTTACGACAGTGCAGGGGTTTATCCGGTAACCTTGGTGGTTTCCAATTCGGCCGGGGCCGATACCTTGGTGGTAGCGGGTGTCATTCGAGTTATGAGTGGTTTGATCGCATCCTTGGATACCTTGACGCCCCTCTGCCAGGAACAAGCTCCACGATTTTTGACGGGGGGCTGGCCCCGTGGCGGTACCTTCAGCGGTCCCGGATTGGATACGTTGGGGCGCTTTGACCCGGCCTTGGCCGGTCCTGGATTGCACCCAATCGTTTACGCTTTGGGAGGTAGCTGCCAGAGCAGAGACACGGCATGGCTCCGGGTGAATGCCACCCCCGTTATCGCGTTCACTCCTTTGGCTCCTTTGTGTCGTAACAACGGCCCGGTCACCTTATCCGCTACGCCCGTCGGGGGGACCTTCAGTGGCAACGGGGTCCAGGGCTCTGCTTTTGTACCTGGCGCGGCAGGTGTTGGTCAACACACCCTGCGCTATGTTTATTCTGATTCGTTGGGCTGCAGCGGCGTGGACAGCATCGTTGTTCGGGTCCGGGCCTTGCCGGGTTTGGGATTCCCTGCTCCTGCCCCCGTTTGCTTGGATCGGGATACCCTCCGGCTCAGCGGGGGAAGTCCCGCAGGGGGAACCTATGTGGGCAATGGGGTCCTGAATGGGGTGGTGCAATTGCGCAATCTGGGCGCAGGCATCCACTCGGTGGGTTATACGGTCGTCGATAGCAACGGTTGCCGGGATACGCTCTATCGTTCTCTAACGGTACGGCAACCCCAAGCGCTTTCCTTTACGGCCCTCGGCCCTTTTTGCCCCAACGATCTCAATGCGATCCTCTCCAATGCTTCGGTGGGAGGGGGCACCTTCACAGGGCCCGGGGTCAGCTTCGGGATTTTTTCTCCGGCCCAAGCCGGCCCTGGATGGCACCGGATTACCTACACCGTGAATGATTTGGGTTGTCAACTGACCGATTCGTTTATGATTCGGGTCCTAGCCCAGGCCCCTTCCGAAATTCGGCAATACCATCCGGATTCTTTGTTTTCGTATTACCAGGGGACCACGTACCAGTGGTATGTGGACGGTACCTGGTTGCCGGCCCTGAATACCCGATCGATTCGCCCGCCTCGTAGCGGTTTTTACACCGTTCAATTGGGCACGGATTCCTGCCTGACCACGGTGAGTCCTCCATATCAGTATTTTGTTACAAGTTTGGATCCAGCCCTGTCCGGCCAAGGCCCAGGGTCCTGCCTTCGGGTTGGCAATCCCTTTGGAAGTACGCTTCAAATGACCTTGACCTGCATGCCTTGGACCGAAATCCATGAAATCCGCGTGGTCGATGCCAGAGGTCGGGTGGTGTTTGGGCCTTGTTCGCCGGTGCTTTGTGGGGCGCCGAATGGCGCCGAGTCCTGGAATTTGGGGGCCGGTCCCTGGCCCGAGGGCTTGTATCAATTGATGTTAAGAACCAAAGGGGGTTGGACAACTCGCAAGGCCCTTCGTATAACCGAACGTTAAACCAGCTTTATGATGGATTTTTGGGGGATCCCCTGGCCCAAAGCCCTGCTGACGGTGGGGAATTTGGTCTTGTTAGAAACATTGGTATCGGTTGATAATGCGGCTGTTATGGCCAGCATGGCCATGCGGCTCCCGGCTCATCAACGGGGCAAGGCCTTGCGATACGGATTGATAGGGGCTTATGTCTTCAGGGGTTTGTGTTTGTTGTTGGCCGGTTGGATGCTGAACCTGTGGTGGATCAAGCCATTGGGCGGAGCCTACCTCTTGTATTTGGCCTACCGGCATTTTGGTAGCAAAGGTGGAGGAATCACCGAAGGGGTGGATGGGGGGCAGGGCAAACAGCGGGGCTTTTGGTGGACGGTCCTCAGCATTGAATTGATGGACTTGGCCTTTTCGGTGGATAATGTGTTGGTGGCCGTCGCTTTTGCGTACCCCGGCCTGCAGGCCAGTACTGAACAAAAGCAGGGGGCGTTGATCTTGCTCTATTTTGGGGTTTTCATAGGTATCCT
>CAIOCC010000168.1 GCA_903856555.1 uncultured Bacteroidota bacterium | reverse complement strand
ACCTCCGAGGATCGGATGGAGAGGAACCCGATGCCCTGGTTTTGGAGGAGGTATCCTTTGCCTATCCTTCGAGGCCGGAGGTCCAGGTCCTGGACCGGGTGAGTCTACGAATTCGGCAGGGTGAGCGCTTGGCCGTGGTAGGACCCAGCGGAGCCGGGAAATCTACGTTGGTTCATTTGTTGTTGGGATTCTATGCGCCGGATTCTGGGGGCATCTTGGTAAATGGCCGGGATTTGAGGACGATGGACCTGCGCGCCTATCGTGAATCATTAGCGGTTGTTCCTCAGGATCTTAGTTTATTTGGTGGGACGCTGGCCGAAAACATCGCCTACGGTCGTCCGACGGCTTCTGAATCTCAAAGTCGGGAAGCGGCTGACCAGGCCCATGCCTTGGATTTTATCCAGGCCTTTCCTCAGGGGATGCAAACCATTGTGGGGGAGAGGGGGATCCAAATCAGCGGGGGCCAAAGGCAACGGGTGGCCATAGCCCGGGCCATCCTTCGGGATCCCAAGTTCTTGTTTTTGGACGAAGCGACTTCGGCCCTGGATACCGAATCCGAGGTGGCGGTCCAACGAGGGCTGGATCGCCTGATGGAGGGACGGACCACCGTGGTGGTGGCGCATCGGCTCAGCACCGTTCGCCATGCCGACCGGGTTGCTTTTTTGGACGGTGGAAGGGTGGTTGAATACGGAACGCCTGCTGAATTAATGAGCCAAAAAGACAGCCGTTTTCGACAGTGGATGGAAAGCCAGGGGGAGACGGCCTAGCCAAGCAGGACTGGGCCCTTGGTCCCTGCTTTTTTTTGACAAAAACCCTTTAATTTGGGCTCTGACCTTTATTTTTGCCCGGTGGAAATTTGCCTTTGCACTCCCTTCCTTCTCCTAAACTTTCCCTCATGACAATGAGCCGCTTACGATTGTTTTTAGGCCGCGGCGCCCTTTGCTCAGTTTTTCTTGGCCTTTTCTTGGTGCCTCAATTGGTTGAGGCCCAACCCAATGGAGCTGAATTGTTCGCTAACAACTGTGCTTCTTGCCACAAAGTCCATCAGGATTTGGTAGGCCCCGCCCTCAAAGGGGTGGAAGAACGCCGGGACCAGGCTTGGCTCCTCAAATGGATCCGGAATTCCCAAGCGGTCATTGCATCGGGCGACCCGTACGCTGTCAAGCTCTACGAAAAATGGAATAAATCGGCCATGACCGCCTTTGATTGGTCCGATCAAGAGATCCTGGCTGTTTTGGCCTATATCAAGGAAGAGGGCGCCAAAGCCCCGGTAGCCGCTGCGACGGCAGGTGGCGCATCGGACGGAACCGGAGCCGGGGACCAGAACAACGGGGGATTCACAACACTGACCCTTTGGGTTGTATTGTTTGCCAGTGGCCTGATTCTTTTGCTCCTTGGTTTGCTCCAAAGGCAGTATCGCCTCCTCTACGACGAAAGGGTTGCAACGGGCCGCCTACCCAAAGAGGAACTCCGGCAGTATGGTTTGCAAATCCGACTCAAGCCATTGCATGTGGTCGGTGGTGGTTTGACCCTTGTCTTGGTTTCGGGTATTGGTTGGGGGGTCGACGTGGCTTCCAATGTGGGGATTCAGCAGGGCTATCAACCAACCCAGCCCATCGCCTTCTCGCATGAATTGCATGCCGGCACCCATGAAATTGCCTGTACCTATTGCCATACCGGCGCAGAGCGTGGCAAATCGGCCACCATTCCGGCTGTCAATGTCTGCATGAACTGCCACAACCAAATCAAGAAGGAATCCCCTGAAATCAAGAAGATTCTAACGGCCTACGAAACCAACACCCCGATCGAATGGGTGCGCATTCACAATTTGCCTGATTTCGGATATTTCAATCACTACCAACATTACAAAGTAGCCGGTATTCAATGCCAGACCTGTCACGGACCCATTGAAAAAATGGCGGAGGTCTACCAACACAGTCAGCTCACCATGGGTTGGTGTATTAATTGCCACCGCGAGACCAAGGTTAACCTGGACAACGGCTATTACCAACAAGTTCATGGAAATTCCGAGGCCTTCAAGCAGGCCGTCGCCGACAAAGGTTTGACCATTGCCAACCTTGGCGGCTTGGATTGTGCCAAATGCCATTACTAATCCGTTGTTTCGGACCTTTCCTCCCCAAGAATCCTGGATAAACGACCTCACCTAAATTCACCTATCGTGGAAAAAAAATACTGGAGAAGCCTTGAAGAACTCAAGAATACCGACGCTTTTGTCCAGGAGAGTTCCAAAGAATTTGCCCAAGAACTCCCGCTGGACGATGTGTTTTCCGGCAAAAATGATTTGTCGAGCAACCGTCGCGACTTTTTGAAGTATTGTGGTTTTGGTCTATCGGCTGCTGCTTTAGCGGCCTGTAACCAAACCCCTGTCAAAAAGGCCATTCCCTTTGTGATGCACCCGGAGGAATTATCTCCTTCGCTGCCCAATTGGTACGCCACCTCCTACTTTGACGGTGTTGATTATGCCTCGGTGTTGGTTAAATGCCGGGAAGGTCGCCCCATCAAAATCGAAGGCAACAACATGTCCTCCATCAATCGTGGTGGAATCAATGCCCGGGTTCAGGCCTCGGTATTGGGGTTGTACGACGAAGAAAGACTGCGCGAGCCCTCCATGGATGGCAACCCTGTTTCTTGGGAAGAGTGGATGGGCGAACTGGTTCAAGAATTAAGCGGTGCGGCTCCTGGAACGGTACTCTTATT
>CAIOCC010000167.1 GCA_903856555.1 uncultured Bacteroidota bacterium | reverse complement strand
GCAAACCCGAGGGATTGGCGATTCCCTGCCCGGCAATCATCGGTGCAGAGCCGTGGACGGCTTCAAACATCGCACATTGCTCCCCGATATTGGAGGACCCCCCCATACCCACCGTACCGGTGATTTCCGCCGCCACATCGCTGAGGATGTCCCCGTAAAGGTTGGTTGTCACAATCACATCAAAGGCTTCAGGATGCACCGCAACGCGGGCTGTTCCAATATCAATAATCCAATGCTCGTTCTGAATCTGCGGGTACTCCGCGGCGATTTCATCAAAAACCTTGTGAAACAACCCATCGGTTTGCTTCATGATATTGTCTTTGCTAAAGCAACTGACTTTACGACGACCCTGTTGAACCGCATACTCAAAGGCGTAGCGAATAATCTTTTCGCAACCGGGCCGCGAGATCAATTTGAGGCATTGCACCACCTCATCGGTTTGCTGGTGCTCAATACCGGCGTACAGGTCTTCTTCGTTTTCGCGGACAATCACCAAGTCCATGACCGGATGGGCGGTGCGTACCATCGGATGCAGGCTAAAGCATGGCCGAACATTGGCATATAGACCCAGAAATTTGCGGGTGGATACGTTCAGGCTTTTGTAGCCTCCCCCCTGCGGGGTGGTGATGGGCGACTTGAGAAATACCTTGTTACGCCGAATGGTATCCCAGGCTTCGCTGCTGATCCCTGCGGTATTCCCCGAGAGGTAAACCTTCTCCCCTACCTCAATAAAATCATAGGATAAACCAGCCCCGGCCGCTTCCAAAATGGCCAAGGTTGCGTCCATAATTTCAGGACCTATGCCATCTCCTTTTGCAACGGTAATTCTCATGGGCGGGTTATTTTTTAGGTAACCCAAAATTACGCCCTGACTAGCCCCTCCCAAAAGAAACAGGCTAGAAACCCGTCATTTTTTGGTGGCGAGGGATGCCTTCGCATCCCGAACCTTTTCCCAGCTCCCGCCGTTGACCACTTCCTTGATACCATTTCGTTGGAGGATATCGAGGGCCTGGGATGAACGCATGCCGCTACGGCAAAAGACCACCACGGCTTCATGGCCCTTGAAACGACTCAAGGATTGCTCCACCCGGTCCAAGGGAATATTCACCGCCCCGGGAACAGAACCGGAGGCAAATTCACCCGGGGTCCGAACATCCACCAAAAAGGCCTTTTTTTGGAGAGCATTCCGCAGGCCCTCGGAATCGCCTTGCGAAAATAAAGTTTTGAATATTCCAAACATAAAAAAAGCAATTAAAGCGTAGGTAAGTGTTTTGGGGATGGCTTTGAACATAGGATTTAATTTTCAAGATAAGGATAACGATGGTTAGGTTTGATTCCAGTCCTCCGAAGTGAGGGTGGTAAGGTCGTTGGTCGCCGGATGGTCCATGGTCGACAATCGATTCGAATGGGCCAAAACCAATTGTTCGAACAAATTTCGTACTTCGCGGGCATTGCCAAAATCAACGCCGGCCCGTGCACAGCGTTGTTCAAAATAATTCAGCAGGAGGCGCTTCAATGGAGGGTCCAAGTTGTACTGGCTGGAGGTCGCCATCCGCTCCAGAATTTCGACCATTTGCTCGGCCGAATAATTTGGAAAAACAATCGTGCGCGTAAATCGGCTGGCCAAACCGGGATTGGAGCCTACAAATCGCTCCATGTCCTCGGTATAACCGGCCACCACCACCACCAATCGTTTGCGATAATCTTCCATTCGCTTTAACAAAACTTGCACCGCCTCGTCCCCGTAATTATCCTGACCGCTTTCGGGCGTTAAGCTGTAGGCCTCGTCAATAAAAAGCACCCCATCCAGAGCCTTGGTAATGACCTCGTCGGTTTTGATGGCGGTTTGACCCGAATAGCCAGCGACCAACCCACTACGATCCACCTCTACCAAATGTCCTTTGGACAAAAGCCCCAACTCCTTGAGCAGACGGGCGTAGAGCCGGGCCACGGTGGTTTTGCCGGTACCGGGGGCCCCGGTAAAAACGGCATGCAAACCAACTTGGACCGTTTTGAGACCGGCCTCCGCCCTGCGCTGTTGCATGCGGACCAAATTGGCCAAATTGATGATCTCGCCCTTGACCGGGTCCAACCCTACCAAATCGTTTAACTCCGCGAGGGCAGCCTCCCAACCATTCTGGGCAAGGCCGGATACTTCCTTGGATCGTTCCTGGGGTCCGTCCTTCGTGGCTTGGTCCGGAGCGGGGATGGCGACCGCACCCAAACCGCCGGCTGTGAGGATTTTGTAACACTGATCAAACCAAACTTTGTCCTCCAACGCCCGCAGTGTGGCTTCGGCTCCATCCACTTGGATGGTCATGGTCAGGTAATGGGAATGATCCACCGCGTAGAGGTTGGCACCCACGTCTTGGACTTTGTTGGAATCCAAGAGGAGGGACACCTCATCCGAATGAAACAGCAGTTGTTTGGCGTACACGTAGAGACGCCCATCGACGGTTTGTTTGGAACGGCCTTTGACCCGATGCCAACGAGCCGCTGTCACCCCGTAGACTGGATCCAATTCAAAAGTTTTGAAGCCAACATGGAGGAAAAGCCCCACCGGATCCTCCCCGCGACCGGCCCGGTAAATATTGACCTTCTGCAAGGTTTTGGTGAGTCGTTCTTTGTCGTAGTCCAAACCAAGAACCTGCAAGAGGAGTGAATAATCCCGAATGATTTGCCACTGCCCATCGTCTAATTTTCCATCCCCCATCCCCGCCTGCAGCAAGGGACCCAAGACCGGCTCGGCAAAGCGCTGGACCAAGGGCCAGGTATCCGTCGAGCGAAGCTCAAAGGTCAGGGCCAGGTTTTGAATATTCTTGATTTCGGGACCATCGGCACGACCGTCTGCGAAGGCCCGTTCCAACAACCGAGCCATGCCTTGGGTGGCCTTACGGGTGTCCTCTGCGGTAGGTTGGTAGGATGGCTCCAAGACCTCTATCCAGGCACCATAGCTGTCCAAAAGGTTGGCGGGAAATCCTTGTTCCGCAAGTTCGTTCACCAAATAGTCGATCAGGCGACGCTTGGTGCGCTGGTGGGGACCTTCGTCCTTGTGTTTTTGCTCCAGGGCCAAAACCCCGGCCACCGACAAGGATTCCAAAGATGTTTCTTCCAGGTAGGAACAAAGCGCACGCACAAAATCGCGGGCTCCAGCCCAAGGCATAAGGCCCCGACTACGCAGCGAGGATGGCAATCGGTCCCATAACATTCACCAAAGATAAGGGGAGGGCCTTAAGCCAATTCCAAACAGGTGATTTCGGGGTAAATACCCAAACGCCCTCGAAAGCCCACAAAGCCAAAACCACGGTTAACATACAATTGCTGATCACCAAACTCGTAATGACCGGCCCAATGCGGATACACCCAAGAGGCCGGGGACCAACGCCATCGACCCGGGATGTCAATTCCCATTTGCATACCGTGGGTATGCCCACAAAGCGTTAGGACGATCGAAGGATGCTTTCCCAAGACCTCCAAATCAAAGTGCGAAGGATCGTGGGTCAATAGGATTTTGGGTGCGGTGGTTGACAAACCCTCCATCGCTTGGGTCAGGTTACCGTAGCGTTTGCCAAAACCGGAGCGACGGCCCCAATTTTCGCAACCGATCAGTTCCAGGAACTCCCCGTTTTCACCCTTGATTTGGACGGCCTCGTTGCGAAGTAGCTGCCAACCCAAATCCTTGTGAACCTGTACCATTTGTTCAAAATTGCGAGTCTTGGCTTGTTCATCGGGCCAGGACCGGTAATCTCCGTAATCGTGGTTCCCCAACACCGAATAAACCCCCATCGGAGCCTTGATGAGCTTTAGCATCTCCATCCAAGGCCCCACCTCATCCGCCTGGGTATTGACCAAATCACCCGTAAAGACAACAAGATCCGGTTGGAGGTCCAGAACCATCTGCAATCCGCGGCGCACCCCTTCGGCATCGTCCAACGAACCCGTATGCAAATCACTGATTTGGACCAAACGCTTTCCACGAAAGGACCCTGGCAAATCCTTCAATCGCAACGTATGGCGGTGCACCCGGTAACGGTAAGCGCTGCCCGATACAGCAGCGCCTCCCAACCCCAGCAGCGGTACAGCGCCGACCAAAAAACCCAAGCGACTCAAAAAGGCACCCCGACTCATTCCTTCGGCGGATTCCCCGGATGGGGCCGGTCGAAACCTTCGCCATAGGGACGTCAAACCACGATGACCATCCTCCAAAAGAAGCCAAGGCAAGGCCCATACCTTGAAAGCCAGCAAAGCCAGAACCGTCGTCTGTACGGTGTTACGAAAAAAGGCCGAGCGTTCTTCCCAGCCCATCCAGGCCAAGAGCGGCATCCCCCCGTAAATGCTCCCCATCAAAACCAAAAAGCCCCAACGCCACCGACGGCGGTTCAAAGGACTTAGATTCGGCTTCGCCAAAAGGCCATGGCGAATCACATAGAAGTCCAAGGCCAGATTGACCAAGACAAAGGGCAAATAGCCCGCCAACAAACGAAACATCACCGGCGAAGCGGTACGGAACCTAGGGCAGCCAGGCTTTCTTCCAAAAACGAGAACCTTGGCGAATCAACAAGACCCCGTCGTAACGGCGATCTTTCCCCCATACCCCGCTGAAAATCAACTGTCCGTTGAGATTGTAGTAATCTCCCTGGGACTCGGGGTCCCAAGTCGAAATTTCATCCCGACCTAGGTCTATCAAGGAAGTGGCAAAAGACTTGACCACCCGAAAATGATGCTGAACACGCTGGATACCAATGACCTGCCCGTTCCGGAATTCCTTGATTCGCCAACCGGCCGCATACAGTCCGGAGGAATCCGGCCGCCACAAAACAATCAGGGTGCTGGGTCCGACCAGATAGGGCCCCCAGGCCGACAAGGCGGTCGCCATCGATGCCGCAACAAACCCGCTCGTCCCATGATCAATCAGAATCGAATCCACTTCCACCACCAAGGAATCCCCATCGGGCTCGGTGAGGTAAGAACCAAAGGAGAGCAATTGGACGGTATCCTCCAACAGGTTAAAAGGCACGGGGCTGGTGAATAGAGGCGTATTGGATGGCGTGGTGGGCGGCATGAAAGGAACTTTGTTATAATCCGTTCCAATGACAAAGGGGAAAGCCGGGGCCAGGGTCGGCATATTCATGACGAGGGGGTTGCGGCAGCAATGCTTGTAGACAAAGCGATATTGCCCCGAGGCCAGGTACATGCTGGGGCTGAGGTAGGCGACGATCCGAACGCCTTGAAAGGTCGTTACGCTCTGTTGAATCAAATCCACCGACCCATTCAACTGTCCATTTCCGCCGACCAAATCCCAACGTTCCACGGTTAATTGGGGACTGATCAAACCCATGGTATCCAGGTACAAGCTCATTTGCAAGCGTACCGAATCGTTGGATGTCTGAACGACCCCTAGGTAACCACTCAGGATATGAGACGCTTGACCTTGACGCGCCATCGATGCGGTCAAAACCAGACCCAACGCAAGGGAACGCCAAAAAGAGGACTTGATAAAAACCATAGTTTTCATAAGGAATTGGTGAATTTATTCAAAAATAAGCAGGTCCGCCGTAGGGATTCCGCTCTTAAAAATTGAACCCAAACTTTAATGTTCGTTCCGGCCCTCGTTCCTGGGCAAGACCAGTACGGACAAAGCCCCGAGCAATAGACTGAGTCCGGCCAGACTCATGGTATGAATCACGGCCTCTCCAAAAAGCAACTTGTAGGTCCAGTTGACCCCGCCCAAGGCGGCCACGATTTGAGGAATGACAATAAACATATTGAAAAGTCCCATGCTAATGCCCATTCGTTCCGGGGCCACATGCGATGAAAGCAAGGCATAAGGCATGCTCAAAATACTCCCCCATGCCAGGCCAATCAAACCAAATCCCAGGTTGATGATTTCGGGGTATTCAGGGCCTGCCAGGGTCATGCTCGCAAAACCCAGACCACCCAATGCCAAAGAAACCCCGTGAATAAGCCTTCGATTGATGGACCTAGAGGCTGTTACCAAGGTCAAAACCAAGGCGAACCCCATGGAAGTCAAACCATAAAGCCCCATGGCCGATCCCACTTTGTTGGCTGCTTGGTTGTAGGCCCCAAAAGCCTTCTCAAAATCAACAGCACCTGGATTCGGCATGGGTGCCCCAAAGACATGCTCGGTCAAGGCAGGGGTGGCAAAGGACCACATGGTAAAAAAGGCAAACCACGAGAAGAACTGCACCAAGCCCAACTTCCACATCACCGCGGGCATCTGGCCAACCTGGTCTAGGATCTCGCCCAACCCGCGAAAGAATCCGGCGCTCTGGGCATTCTTTTGGCGAAAGGCCTGCAAATCAGCAGGAGGATCTTCGCTCGTCGTCCCAATGGTCCAAAGAATGGAAGACAAAAAAACAGCCGCCCCAATCCCAAAAGCCCAGCGAACCGAATCGGGCAACATGCCTTGGGGAGCCTCGTTGGAAACACCCATCCAGGTCAATAGCCAAGGCAAATTGGACGCGACCCAAGTCCCTACACCAATGATAAGTGTTTGGACAACAAAGCCATAGGATCGCTGACGGTCCGGTAACTTGTCGGCCACCAACGCCCGAAAGGGCTCCATCGAAATATTAATGGACGCATCCAAGACCCAAAGGAATCCGGCCGCCATCCAAAGCGCCGAAGAATACGGGACCCAAAACAAAGCCAAGGAACTCAAAACAGCCCCCACCAAAAAAAACGGCCTGCGCCGGCCCAAGCGAGGGCTCCAAGTTCGATCGCTGAGATACCCGATGATGGGTTGAACCAGCAAACCGGTGAGCGGGGCGGCAATCCATAACATCGGAATTTGGTCCTTGTCGGCGCCCAGGGTTTGGAAAATTCGAGACATATACCCACCTTGCAGGGCAAAGCCGAATTGAATGCCCAGGAACCCGAAGGACATGTTCCAAATCTGCCAAAATCGGAGTGGGGGCCGCTGTTCGGACCCACCGGAAGACCCTGTACCGGATCCACCGGCGGATGCAGCATCGCGCTGAGCGACGGTTGATAATGCCATATAGCCCTTTTTGTGAAGGGAAAGTTAAGCTTATTCCGGCTGAATCACCAAAGGCTTTCCGGATTCCAAGGTCACCTCCTGACCGTAAAGCCGAAGAACGCAGTTCGCGACACCTTCCAAGCGGCATTCCAAACCCTGTGATTGGAGACGAAAATGCAAATCAGCACCCCGCCAATCCAAGCGAAAGGCGTAACCCGTCCAGGCTGCCGGCAGGACCGGCGATAAACTCAAACCGTCCTCCATCATCCGCAGTCCCCCAAAGCCCATCACCACCGCCATCCAGGTCCCTGCCATGGAAGTGATATGAAGTCCTTCGTGCACTTCGCGGTTGTAATCGTCCAAATCCAAGCGGGATGTCCGCAAATACATTTCGTAGGCCTTGTCCATTTTTCCCAAGCGAGCCGCCAGGACTGCATGAACGCAGGGGGAAAGAGAAGATTCGTGAACGGTTCTTGGTTCGTAAAAATCAAAGTTTCTGCGAAGGGATTCCTCCGAGAAATCGTCCTCAAAAACAAACATGCCTTGCAAGACATCGGCCTGCTTGATAAAACAGGACCGAAGGATGCGGTCCCAAGACCAGTGTTGGTTGATGGGGCGCTGTTCCGCTGGAAGATCCGCGGCCATGATTTGCTCCTTTTCGAGGTAACCATCCTGTTGCAACCAAATACCCAAGGTGTCATCCGCTGGCAACGCGATTTTTTCCGCCTTTTGTTGCCAATCCAGGGCCTCGGCAGCGTCCCAACGGAGCTTGACCTTGGTTTGTTCCCACAACGCCGCTTGCTCCATGCGAACTGCCTCGATCACCTTGAAGGTGTAAAGCCAACAATACCGGGCCAAGTAATTGGTGTACCAATTGTTATTGACATTGTTTTCGTATTCGTTGGGACCCGTAACCCCGTGCATCACCCAGGCCTTGCGCACCTCGGACCAATGAACCCGCTGCGCCCAGAAACGAGCAATCCCTATCATCACCTCCAGCCCACCCTGCCACCAATACGAACGGTCACCGGTGTATCGAACGTACTGATCGATAGCATAGACCATGGCCCCGTTGCGGTGAATCTCCTCAAAGGTGATCTCCCATTCGTTGTGGCACTCTTCGCCGTTCATAGTTACCATGGGGAACAAGGCCGCCCCGTCTTTGAACCCCAATTTGCTGGCATTGGCAATGGCTTTGTCCAGTTGACGGTAACGGTACTCCAACAATTGCCGAGCAACCCGCGCAGGGGCTGTTCCCAAATAAAAGGGAATGCAATAAGCCTCGGTATCCCAGTAGGTCGAACCCCCGTACTTCTCGCCGGTGAAACCCTTGGGACCAATGTTCAGGCGATGGTCCAAACCGTTGTAGGTCTGATGAAGGTGGAAAATGTTAAATCGAATGCCCTGTTGAGCTTTGATGTCGCCATCAATTTGAATATCAGCCTGTTCCCACATGCTTTCCCAGGCCTTGGCCTGTTCCATGCCCAATTCCTCGTGGCTTTGATGTCGGACCTCTTGGAGTACGGCATAGGCTCGGTCCTTGAGTTCTTTGGATGAAGCATGGAGGGTGGAAAGAACGGCAACTCGTTTGGTAAAACCAAGGGTTTCTCCGGCCTCCAGGTGCACGCTCATGCGTTGTCGGCTCACCCATTCCGATGTTTCCCACGCCGAAGGTCCGTTGCCACGACCCTCCGGGAATTCCCAACGGTGCTCGGCGGCCACCCCCACCTCAAAATCCAATTTGGCGGTTTTGGTCTGCACATATCCGTGGGGACCGCCCTCTTCGAAGCACCTTTGCCAAAACAGCTCCTCGTAATTGGCATCCTTGTTGCGGACCTGCCCGTTCAGTCCGGAAACCAATTCCAAATCGCAGGGCGAATGGGCAGTAATGCGGTACGAAAGACAGGCCAAATGGGGCCGGTCTTTGCAAATCCAACGCTCGCACTGAACCTCGATCCGAATTCCATCCTCGGTTCGGAGTTCAAAATCCCTGTTTAACATACCCCGCTGCATGTTCAAGGATCGTCGGTACGATTCAGGGGTCCACGAGGCCAGGTCGACTCGACGGCCGTTCACCGACCAATCCAAGTCCAACCAATTGGTGGCGTTCAGAACCTTGGCGAAATATTCAGGGTAACCGTTTTTCCACCAACCAACCCGCGTTTTGTCCGGGTAATAAACCCCTGCAACGTAAGAACCCTGGAGCGTATGCCCCGAATAGGCCTCTTCGTGCATGGCCCGTTGGCCAAAAAAACCATTGCCAAGGCTGAACATGCTCTCGGCCGCTTCATGCAATCCAGCGTCCCAACCTTCTTGGGTTACCAACCAAGGGTCCAAACCAAACATTGCTTTATTCATAGGTTCTATATTTCAAAAAGAACGTGCCCTTGATCCAAGGATAATTCCTTCAAGGAGGCGACCACTCGATGGGCCTGCGCCAAAACCACGGGGTCTCCCAATCCAATCGTCCTGAATCCCCCGGCCAAGGCCGCCTGTATACCCGCCGGCGCGTCTTCGATCACCAAGCAGTCCTTGGGGTCCAAACCCAGGTCGCTTGCAGCCATTTCAAAAACCTGAGGGTCGGGTTTGGAACGAGTGGTTCGGGTACCATCCACCACCGAATCAAAGGCCCCTTCCATGCCAATCTTACTCAACACTTTGGTTGCGTTTTGGCTGGCAGAACCCAAGGCCAATTTGATACCGGCTTCTCGCAATTGCACCAACAAATCTTGAGCTCCTTCGGCGGCATCGTGGGGCGTCAACCCCTCGACCAATTCCAGATAACGAGCGTTTTTGGCCTGCAACCAACGGGATTTTTGGGCGGGGTCGGCATCTTCCCATCCAGCTTGTTCCAAGATGTACTCCAAGGAATCCGCCCTGGAACGACCCTTGAGGGCATGCCGATCGGCTTCGGTCAAGGCATAGCCAAAACCGGTCGCCAATTCTTCCCAAGCCTGGTCGTGGTACCGTGCGGTATCGACCAAAACCCCGTCCAAATCAAAAATGACTGCTTTGATAGTAGAAGATCGAGAAGAGGAATTGGGATGGGACATGGGAAGGCTTGGAATGGCGGCCGAAATTAAGAAAATAACGATGGAAACACAATGTAATCTTTATATTTGCAACAATGTTGCATTTATTAACGGTGCTTTTCGTCTTGGTTTCACCAACAGGTCCATTCCGTGAGGGTTCCTCCAAGGGGGCCCCGTCCACGGATAGCATTCAGAAATTGCAACTCCAAACGGTGGACGTTCTTGCAGAAAAAAAGACCACCACCCCGGACCTCCAACGACTGGATCCGTTGCGACGATTTGAACATTCCGGAACGCCCATGGCCCGGCAATTGGAAGCCGTACCTGGGATGAGCGTTTTGTCATCTGGAACTCAACTGGCCAAACCCGTGATCAACGGCTTGCACAGCCAACGCATTCTCATCCTCCAAGACGGGGTCCGTTTGGAAGGGCAGCAATGGGGCAGCGACCATGCCCCCGAAATTGACCCGTTCCAAGAAGGCGAATGGGCCATCCTGCAGGCTGCTGCCAGCCTTCGACACGGCCCCGAAGCGATCGGTGGGGTCTTGGACCTGCAAGCGCCTCCTCTGCTACAGCATGGACACTTGGACGCCCATGCTTCCACTGTTTGGATGAGTAACAACGGATTGATCGGTACCCATCTGCGTTTGCAGGGTCCCGCCTCTCGCAACGGTCGACTTCAATGGCGATGGCAGGGGAGTAGCCGCATGAGTGGTAATCTGCGTTTGCCGGGCGCCTACCTCGCCAATACCGGAACCCGTGAGCAGAGCACAACAGCAGAGCTTCAATACAGCCATGGTAAATGGCTCATCAATAATTATTTACGACTTTACCACCTCCGCCAAGGTCTCTACCCTGGCGCCCATGTCGAAAACACCGAGGACCTTCAAAGGGCGCTGGAAAGTTCTGTACCCCTTTGGGAGGGGCGTTTTGGTTACCAAATCCAAAGACCCCTGCAGGAGGTCCTTCACCTCCAATACAGCCTGCACATGCAGCGAGCCCATTCACAGGGTGGCTTGAGCAGCTTACGCTTTGGATACCAAGACAACCAACGCAAAGAATACGATACCCGGTCTTTTCTACCTCTCCCCGAAATGGCCCTGGCTTTGGGCACCCATACGGCATCGTATACCTATTCCCAAAACCTTGGACGCTGGAGATTCGAAGAGGCGGTCGGTCTGATGTTCCAACAAAACCTGAACCAAGCCAGCAATGCCCGTCAATTTATTCGCAATTACCAAAACCAAAACCTTTGGGGCTATTCCCTCGTGGCTTGGGAATCTGCCAAAATGGGGAGGCACGAATGGGCCCTCCGTTTCGACCAGGTTGATTTTGAGTCGTATTACCGCGCCCCGGGCAGCCAACCGAACGACCCGGTAACGAGGGATGAGCGTTCGTTCCACCGATGGAGTGCGGCTTGGACCTGGAATTATCGCCTACCCCAAACAGCCTGGCTGCTAAGCCTCAACGCCGGTAGCGGTTGGAGGCCCCCTTCGGCCCCTGAATGGTATGCCAACGGCTTGCACCAAGGCATGGCCGCCTTGGAATTAGGAAACCCGCTCCTGGGGCCTGAGCAGACCTTAACCGGGAATTTGGGGTTGGAATGGAAAAAAAACGGACGCTTGTTTCACAGCCAGGTCGGTAGCCGCCAAATCGATGGCTTTATTTTTTTGGAACCCCAACAGCCCCCCGCGCAGACCATTAACGGGGTCTATCCCCAATTTGCCTACGTTGGCAGGGATGCCACCATAACGCATTGGAATAACAAAGCCTCCCTGCCTTTGGGTTCGGGTTGGCGCCTTGATATGTCCGCTGCCTTGGTACGAGGACGGGAGCGCAACCGGGGGTCTTGGTTGGTTTGGATGCCTGCCGACCGATGGACCGTGGGTCTTCATCATGCAGCACAGCGCGAACCTGCGGATGGCCTGCCCCTCACCTTCCTGCGCACCTTGAGTGGCGGCGTGGAAGCCCTCCATGTCACTCGCCAAAGCCGTGTCCCCCTGGGATCGGATAATAACACATCCCTTGACTATGCCCCCGCACCCTCTGCCTATACCCTGGTTCGCATCTATGCCGGTGGCATGGGGCCCGGAGGGCACCTTCAATGGATGTTGAGCGTGGACAACCTCCTGAACACCCGTTACCGGGATTACATGAACCGACTTCGTTATTTTTCGAATGAGCAGGGGCTCAACCTAAGCCTTCGCCTCCAATACCACCTCCATCGCCATCACCCAGCATGAATCGATTCGGCTTATCCCTCCCCCCTTGGTTGATCCCCCTTGTGGGCCTGACTTTCCTGGCAGGATGCCGTCCCCAAGTGGACAATCCATCACCGGACGGTCAGCACGGCACCGTGACCACGTTGACTCTGATCCTGAGCGATTCCTCCGCCTTTCCGGTCCAAAGGGACACCTTTGTCTTTGACGACCCGGACGGTGCAGGGGGCAACCAACCGCTGCGCTGGGACACCCTTCGATTGAGGCCATCTCGAACCTATGCTGCCCAATTGCAATTGACCAACAAACTCGCTTCCCCACCGCAGGATTTAAACCCCTTGATAACGGCTCAGGGCAACCAACACCTCTTTGTTTACCAAAGCGATACCAGCCTCTTGACGGTTGCCATCACGGACCGTGATGTCCTCAACCTCCCGTTGGGTTTTCAAAGCTCCTGGCAAAGCAGGAGCCGCATCGGTTCGGGGCATGTTCAAATTGGTTTGCGACATATTGCATTTGGGAAGAACCTCAACAGCGGAGCAAGCAGTGGCCACTCCGATATCCAAGTGCTATTTCCCCTCGTCGTTCAACCTTAGCCCCCTACTCATACTTGTTTTTTTTAACATTTCTTACCTTAAACCCCTATCCATCAAAAAAACCACGATACCCATGAAAAACATCCTTTCAATCCCCTCCCTGCAGCGAACTCTTGGGGCCCTGGTCTTGGGTCTACTCCTGGCTCGAAGTTCCGCCCATGCCCAAAGCCCCTGGACCCTCCAAGGGGATGCCGGTCTCAGCATCGCGTCCCTCCAATGGTCCGTCCTGGGGATGGCAAACGATGATTTACATCGACTCAACGGGCTGCAGGGACGTCTCCTAGCGGGGTATGCCTTGACCGATAACCTGGGCCTGCAGACGGGCCTTGGCCTCGTTCAACTGGGTGCGAGTCTGAAGCACGAAGACCATCACGACGATTTCCGGATCAACGCCCTGGAAATTCCTTTGTTGTTTCGCTACAGCCTCCCCGTTGGTCCTGGTTCTTTGGGACTGTCGGCCGGTCCAGCCCTTGCTTACCATCTATCCGCAACATCCCATACCCACGAAGGAGAAACGGAACTTGAAGAAGAACTCAGCATAGGCAACGATGTCAATGATTTTGCTCGACCCTTTAACCTGGGCCTGCAGACCGAACTATCGTACACTCACCAATCGGGATTGCTCCTGAACCTACGATACAACGCTGGGCTTATGAATTTGGGAACCAGCGACTTGGTAGAAATGCGAACGTCCTACGTGGCCGTTGGTCTGGGGTACCGTGTCTTCTAGGCACACCTCACTCAATTCCGGTGATTAGGGTCTAAAAAAACGCAAACGCTGGAGCAAACGCTCCTTGCGAAGGGAACTCGTCGCCTCTACCGAAGGTTCGGAAGACGTATGCCACAAATCCTCCCACGGCCCGTACACCGGATTGGGCAACAGGATCCAATCCCTGCCCAATCGCTCCGCCTGGCCCTGCACAACCTGCAAACGTTCCTCTTCGGTGGAATAGGATTTGAAGTTGTTCATATCCTGGAGATTATCACCCACCCATTGCAGAACCGTTGCTTGGTTTGCGAGGGCATCACGCCGGGCTTGTTTGTCGCTGCTTTCAACGCGCAGCCAAAGCGAATCCAGACCGACCAAAGGAAGACCCAAGGCTTGGAGGTTTCGCTCGGTGGCCGCCCATTGGGAGCGTTTCCGATTCGACAAGTAATAGATACGGAGTCCCAACTGCTGGGCCGTTGTCAAATAATCGCGGACACCGGGAATAGCACCGGCTTCGGCTCGGTCCACCCAAGCTTGCCAACTGGGTGAGCTGTAGGCCGACCCGTGACGAATTTGCCAACCCGCGTAGGGGCTGTTGTCCAGAACGGTTTCGTCCAAATCCAATACCACCGCTGCCGGACGTTGAAGAAGAGCGGCCGAACCAAGGTGACGGCGCACCGAATCCAAAAGGGACGGGAGCTGCAGGGCCGCCCCCCGGTAGGTCTGCATGCAAAGGGCTTGGTATTCGGCCGAACGTTGAACAAACAAGGTGGATAAGAGCAAGGCATCCATGGTACCAGGCGTTGGTTCCGAGGATAACAACGAAAGACGAATCCGAGACGAGCGAGACATCGCCCCCGGATTGATCCCGGGTTGCCCTTCGGGAACCGAAATCCCCAAAGAATCAAAATAATGTTGCCAATACGGTGCGACTTGGGATCCGCGTAAACCCCTAAAGGTCATGGGCTCCAGACCAAAGTACGAGGTCCCTTCCCCTACGCCATGGGCCAAAGCCGCATCCAACAACTCACTGCAATACCACTGTTCATTCCCGATCGCAAACGCTGCATCGTAAGGTTGCCCCAAACGGGCCAAAGCAAAGTCCAAGGCAGCGCGGAGGGCAACAGGACTGGCCATTGTTCGACCCACCAATACACGCCCCCTGCGCCATTCCGATGTTCGCTCCAAAAAATCCTGCAGCTCGGTAGAGACCACGCCGCGACCCACCGCCTCCACAACACGAAGCGTACCTGTCCGGTCTCGGTAGAAGAACCCGCAATGCGTCAAACGCCGACGATAAGCCGATTGGGTGACGTCGGCAATCGCTGCACAACCTTCGCCGCAATTCCACTCTTGAAACAGTAGATCTCCATCCCGCAAATCGGCCATGCCCATGCGTTCCAATTCGGATTCCGACTTTGGGTTTTGGGCTTGCAAGTCCCCACCCCAAAACCAGAGAAGGGAACAAAGCACCCCAAGCAGATGGGCCCGATGGCCTTTCAAAAAACGACCGTCCATCCTTATGATTTTTGAAAATGCGGATTCATCGGCGGAGGATGCAAAGCAAAACGTCTGGCCAGGTGCAGGATGGTCTGCACCGCTGATGCCATGTCTTCGGCGCTGACCCACTCCAAACGAGAATGAAACCGATGCCCCCCGGCAAATAAATTGGGGCAAGGCAATCCCATGGCTGTCAATCGACTGCCATCGGTACCTCCTCGAATCCATCGTCGCTTCGGCGCGAGGCCCCCATCTTGCATGGCCGCCATGGCATAATCCACCAAAAATGGAAAACGATCCAAGGTGTCTTTCATGTTACGGTATTGTTCAACCCGTTGGATTTCATAACGAGAGCCGGGGAATCTCGAAGAAACCCGAGCCGCCCATTCCTGAATTTTGGCCTCCAAATCGTCCAAAGCCGAGCTTTGAAAATCGCGGAGGATCCATTGGATTTGACAACGTTCGGCCTGACCGCTGATTGAAACAGGATGCAAAAAACCCTGCCGATCCTCGGTATGCTCCGGGGCTGCTGCATCGTTGGCGGCTTCCGCCAAAATGCAACCTGCGATTTTGAGGGCATTGACCAGACGGCCTTTGGCGAATCCAGGATGAGCCGAGACCCCATGAATGGTCAACGTCAGGCTGTCCGCCGAGAAAGTTTCGTCTTCGATATCCCCCCTTTCCTCCCCATCCAAGGTATAGGCCCAATCGGCCCCCAGCGATGCCAAATCCAAGTGGTCGACCCCTCGACCGATTTCTTCGTCCACCGTGAACAGGAAAATTAAGGGCCCATGCGGCCATTCCGGGTGCAGCACCAATTGGCGTGCGGCTTCCATGATTTCGGATACACCGGCTTTGTCATCCGCGCCCAGCAAAGTGGTACCATCCGATGTTACCAGGGTATGCCCCAACTGCCGCAACAGGTCTGGATCGTTGGAGGTTCCCAAGACCCATCCCGGTTCCCCGGGCAATACCAAATCACCCCCCTTGTAAGGAGGATGAACCTGGGGCTTAATATGGGCACCCGGGGCATCGGGGGATGTATCCAAGTGCGCACAAAAACAAAGCGTAGGCACGGCCTCTTGAACATTGGATGCCAAACGGGCGATCACATAGCCGTTTTCGTCCTGCTCAGCCTGCAAACCCAGGGCCTGCAGTTCTTCTTGGAGCATTCGACCCAAAACCAATTGACCCTTCGAAGAGGGAACGGTCGAAGAAGTAGGATCCGCCGTGGTGTCAACCTGCACATAGCGCAAAAAACGCTGAAGGACTCCCTGTTGAAGATCGTTCGTATCCAACATTACCAGGTATAATCCGGGAAAATCAGGTTATCAAAGGACTCAACGGGCATGGAGAATTGTTCAGCAAAAACGATTTTTTTGCCTTCAAGGGCGTAGAGTCGGTGCACCCGATGCCTGGAAACAAATCCCCTGCGGTACCGAGTTTCGTGTCCAAAAGCCAATCCCATGATCGGACCATCGACCCCCAAACGAAAGCATTCGGCCCGATGAAATCGACGTTGCACCGAATCCATGTCCCGGTAATGCGGGGTTTCGAGGGCCATGAATCCAGCCATGGCCGAAGGATTGCCTTCCCAAGACCAACCATCTTCACCCCTGGCACCGGCAGGATCCGCCCAAAAGTTGGCCGCGTCTTTGACATAGTTTTTTTCGAGGCGTTTTTCCCAACCCAAAACCAAGTTTCGGCTTTCGGGACCGGCCGGACGAGCCTCCAGACCCCAACGAGGGACTTCTCTGAAAACCAAGGAGTCGACCGATCCTTCCAAAGGCCAGCCCTGTTCCCATTCGGTCCATTGCACACAACGATTCCCGTCAAAGGCCCATAACACAGCCAAACGACGGCCTTGCCAGGCCCTGTTGTTCCCGATACGTCTCAACTGCCGGAGGTAACCCATCACATAGTGCAGGGTATCATCCCTTTGGCCAAACGGCACGGTGGCAAGGACTTCGGTACGCTGACGCACACCGGACAAGTGTTGGAACCATAGCTGCCTCAAAACCGAATCTCGAGGCAACAAGGTCAAGAGTCTTTTGCCAGAGGGTGGTTCCACCCAATCCGCCAACAAGGGAGACCAAGATGCTGTATCCCCCTGATCCACCGCCGCAACCCATCGAAGGGCCAACATGGACAAGCTGTCCCCTTCCATGGTCCAAGGAGGAAAATGATCGGCCTGATGATCGAATTCCTGAATGGTTCCGTCCTGCTGACCACCGGAACAAGCCACCAACAAGGATAGACCCCAAGCAACAAGCGGGAAAAGACTCCTTCGAGGGTGACTCCTAAGCATGCACAAACTTAGAATGCTTTTGGTCCGCTCCCAATATCTTTACACGAAAGCCAAAAATCATGAACTTTCGGATTGGAATGATTTGTTATGGGCTTCTATGGGGCCTTACCATGGCCTCGGTTGCCACCAAGGTTCATGCATCAGGGTCGGATTCCACTACATCGGGGCTTCGCACGTTGCACCGCGTGGCCCCGGTCGATTCTGTTGGCTTTGGGAGCCTCGAAACCTGGCAGGGCTTTGAATTTGACGAATTATTGCCCCGCAACGTTTCGGTTTGGCGGCCACCCTCGCCTTTTTGGGATGGGAAGCGTCCCCTACCGGTGTGGTATTTCCACGATGGCCAGAACCTCTGGGATCCCCGGAGAGGCTACGGGGGTCAAACCTGGAACCTGGATTCGCTCATGGAATTTGCCCTATCCAGGGGACTGATGGAGCCCTGCCTGATCGTATCCCTGGACAATTCACCCCAGCGATTCAGGGATTATCTGCCTCCGCCTTGCTTGGTGGGCTTGGACAAAGCCTGCCGGGACACCTTGCAGAAAGAAAGACCCGGAACCGCCTTGGGGCAGACCTACGCCCATTGGATGGCCGATGTCCTTCAACCTTGGCTGACCATGCAATACCCGGTGGACACCCACCCGACATCGCATTACCTCATGGGGGCCAGTATGGGGGGATTGATCTCCTCCTACACCGCCGCCCTTCGGCCCGATCGTTTTGGAGGGGCCGCCTGTTTGAGCACCCATTGGCCCTTGAGCCTCCAAAAGAACCGACTAGAAATGTCTCTTCCCTATCGGACCTGGCTGGCCGATCGCCTCTCGGGGTCCTCGGCCTCCGGAAACGCCCTGCACTCCCTCTACATGGACCACGGGGACCAAACCCTGGACGCCTTTTACCCTGTTCATCAGAGGGCCTTTGATTCCACCCTCCAAAAACGGGGTCTTCCAGCCGGTTTCCGCTATCGCTCCGAGGCCATTGCGGGCGCTGCTCACACCGAAAAGGACTGGTCCCAACGGTGCCTGCAGGCCATGATTTGGGTCATGAAAGGCCAAGCCTCCCCCGCCGGCGACCCATCGCCCCCGCCCCCATCCCGCTGGTGCATGTACTTTGCCTTGATCGACCGTTTGGAGGACGGTGATCCGGCCAATAACCGCCTTGTTCCCGCCACCTACAACCCCCAAAGACCCCATTACCATCACGGAGGGGATTTGGAGGGTCTTCGTAAGAAAATTCCTTATCTGAAATCCTTAGGTATGAATGCCTTGTGGATTACGCCACCTGTGCTCAACCAAAACTTTAATCCTGATTCCAGCCTGACCGGATACCATGGTTACTGGGCCTCGGATTTTGGACGATTGGACCCGCGCTGGGGAAGCCTCAAGGAATTCAAACGCCTGGGACGGGACTTGGAAAAAAACGGCATCGCGCTGATCCAGGATGTGGTGGTCAACCATGCCGGGGATTACTTTGAGGTCCTGGCCAACGGGGATCTAAAAATTCACAACGAGGATAGGCCCCAGCAAGGCTTTTTGCGGGATTTTCCGAGCCCCAAGGCTGGCAGGACAAGCTACCATCGCTTACCAAGTATCAACAATTACAAGGACAGCCTCCAACGACTCCAAGGCCAGATGTCTGGTCTGGACGACCTCTGCACCGAAAACCCTGCGGTACGCCGCCACTTACGACGCGCCTACCAAAAATGGGTCAAAAAAGGGCGACTGAGGGGCATGCGTATGGATACCCCCCTTTATGTCGAAGGCGATTTTTGGAAGGATTTTTTGCATCGAAGATCGGTTTTCAACCCCGGCATGCATCAGGTGGCCCGGCGTAGGGGTCAGGACCTCTGGACCTTTGGAGAATTGTGGACCCATTCGGAGGCTTGGTCGGACCTAGGTGAAAAAGAAGCCGCCTCCTATACCCAACCCGGCCAAGGGATGGAGGCCGCCTTGCAATTTCCTCTCCAAAAAACCCTGATGGAGGTTTTGGGCGGAACTCGGGGAACCGCCCACCTCAGTTACAGACTGGAGGCTCAGCAACGGCATTTTCCAAATCCTTTGACCAGGATCCAATTCCTGGATAACCACGACATGCCACGCCTTCGGAGTCGACTGGACTCGGTCCGCAGCGCGCAGGCTTTGGTCCTGCTCTATACCCTGCCTGGAATTCCCGTCTTGTATTACGGGACCGAAATAGGCACCCCAGAAACCAGGGTCTCGGTCCTGGGGAGCGACCTCGAAAAAGGCTCTTCAACCCCTTTGATTCGTCAATTAACGGCCTTTCGTCAACGATTTCCTCTTTTGCAGACCACCGAGCCCGTCATTCTTGTGGATTCCCGCTTGGGCAGCACCGCTTGGGTTGCTTTGGTGGGAGGTCGCTGGCTTTTGGCCTTGAACACTGGAAAAGAAGCCACCTCGGTTTCGGATTCCATGGTTCTGGCCTCTTTGGGGCCCGGGTGGTCCCTCCTCGAAAAACCCACGATACAAAGCGGTGGAGCAGCCCAACGAAACGCCCACGGTTGGATTCTCGAACCCGGGGAGGTTTGGGTCTGGGGGTTGATGCCCCCACCCGCTGACCTTCCTGGCCTTGGCAGCTTGAAGGCACCTTACCCCCTGCCTCAGAAACTGGCCCTTTGGCTGGAAGAGGCCGAGACTCTGGCCGAGATCCAGGACCCAGCCGGGGATGATAGGGGCAGCAACGGTGAGCTAAGCTACCCCGAGGCCTTTGGGAGCCTCCGACCCGGAGATTTGACCGGATTGCGTTGGTTGCACAGCCCCAGCGGGGGGTTTATTCTGGAGATTCAATTGAAAGACCCGCTTTCGCAGGTTTGGAATCCCCCGCACGGTTTGGATCATGTCAGCCTGGACATCCTATTCGAAGGCATCCAAGACGAACAAACGGTAACCGCCCGCTTTGAGCTGAACGGATGGTCCGCTTCGGGCGCTCAACCATGGGAATGGTACACCCTACCTCAAAAGGGCAAGATTTATGCGGTTTTTGGGGCCCAGCACCCCCTAGGGAAGGAGATTACCTCCCTCCTTCAGGGGGATACTTCATGTACGATCCGTGTCCAGACCTGGGATGTGGACGGGGATGGGCGACCCAGACCCCTTCAGTCATCCCCAAGCACCTACCAGTTTGGTGGCGATCCCGAAGCCGAAGCCTGGATGGACCAATCGGTGCTGCGTGTTAACCAAAAATGATACGCTCCTAGTAACAACAATTCCAATGAATTCTAGTCCTTGCTGAATTGCGATTCTTGGGATGATATGAGGTCTACGAGAAGGCCTTAAGACTTCAATTGACTTCGATTAGGGTTTCTTTCCCTAATTTTAGGGTAGGATGAAGATCGTTCGAAACCGATACATCCTCTAAAAGCCCTCCTATGAAGCCACATTCGATTTATTTGAAGTTCTTGCAGACTCTTGTTTGGGTTGGGGCCCTAATCATAGGGGTCCACCACGTTGGTTTCGCGGCAGCCGGTGGGCCCGACGCCTACGGATATACGTGGAAGGATTCCAACGAACCCGGCGGCCCAGCTTACCAGTGGATTGATATCACCACCACCGGTACCCAGGTGACCGGTTTGGGTGACGATAATTTTGCAGGTCCCTTTGGCTTTATTGATGGTTTTCAATTTTATTGGTATTACCCAACCCAAGTCTGGATTGGTTCCAACGGGTATTTGAGTTTTAGCGGGAACAATTTTGCTTCGCCCTTCCCCATCATCCCCAACACCGCCAGCCCTCACAATTTCATTGCCGGGATGATGTCGGACCTCAATTTTGACGGAACGGGCAATCCTGGGACCTGCTATTACCGGAATACCTCGGATACCATTGTCATTAGCTGGATCAATGTACCCTTCTGGACGATAGGTACGCCCTCGTTCATAGGCAGCAATTCTTTTCAGATCGTCTTGGTCCGCTCCGATCGGAGCATCACCTTTAATTACCAAAGCCAACTGGGCATGACCCAAGGCGACGATATCACCATTGGCATTGAGAATATCACCGGGCAATTGGGATTGCAGCATTCCAAAAATATTTACCCGTTGGGTGGGTATTCGGTGAAGTTTTATTACCCCACCACCACCACCTACCAAGCCGTGGATGGAGGCGTTCATTGGAACATGGAAGAAGGCAATGGAGGCGTTTTTGT
>CAIOCC010000166.1 GCA_903856555.1 uncultured Bacteroidota bacterium | reverse complement strand
TTGGGCGGAAATGTCCAGGCCATCGTGAGTGGGGCTGCTGCCTTGCAACCCCGTCTTGCCCGGGTTTTTTGGGCGGCCAAAATTCCGGTTTTGGAAGGGTACGGACTCACCGAAACCTCTCCGGTCATCGCCGTTAATTATTTGGCAACGGGTCAGGTGGAATTTGGCACCGTTGGACCGGTCCTTGACAGCGTGGAACTGCGGATTGCCGAAGACGGTGAGATCCTATGCAAAGGGACCAATATCATGCAAGGGTATTACAAAGACGAAGCCCTCACTCGAGAGGTGATCGACCCCGATGGTTGGTTCCATACCGGCGATATCGGAACCTTGACGGCGCAAGGCAACCTCAAAATCACGGACCGCAAAAAAGAGATTTTCAAAACCTCCGGGGGCAAATACATCGCACCCCAAGCCATGGAAAACAAGTTCAAAGAGTCCATTTACATCGAACAATTAATGGTCTGCGGCGAGAACCAAAAACACCCTTCGGCGTTAATCGTACCGGCTTGGGAGGTGCTCAACGATTGGGCTACCAAAAACGGCCTTGGAGATCCATCCCCTTCGGCTTTGGTCCAAAACCCCCAAGTGATCGCCCTCCTTCAATCCGAAGTCGATCGTTTCAACAAGGAATACGGGCAGTGGGAACAGGTCAAAAAGTTCACCCTTCTTCCCGTGACTTGGACCGTTGAAAGTGGAGAATTAACACCCACCATGAAGCTCAAACGCAAGTTTATTGTGGGTAAATTCCAGAAGGAACACGACGCCTTGTACTCTTCGTAGAACACGATAGGTCAAATCCAAGAACCCGGCTCGTCCGGGTTTTTTTTTGGAACCTGCTTTTTTATGCTTGCACAAGATATGCATGCATACTATATTTCCTTAACTTTGGGTATGCCAACAACAAACAACCCCGCGGGGAAATCCAAACGGACTGTCTGTTTTGATACCCGACTGACCTGGCTGAACATCGCTCGTATGTATCACTTTGAGGCCGAGAGCTACGGACTATCGGTTTCTTCGGCCTACCTCCTTCTTCACATCGAAGCCGAAGGCCTCCCGGTCACCCAAGTGGCGCCCAAACTGGGCATGGAACCCTCGTCCACGACCCGGACCCTGAACAAATTGGAGAACGATGGCCTGATTGAACGGTACCGCATCCCCGGCCAAGACCGTCGCCAAGTCATGGTACGGCTCACCCCCCAGGGCATCGCCGCCCGCGAACTAGCCAAAGAACGGGTCCGGCATTTCAACCGCTTGGTGCGGAATCGTTTGGGAGATGCCAAGCTGGCTGTCTTCTTTGAATGCATGGACACCATCAATGGTCTCATCGGATCCCTGTCGCCTGATCAATTAATGGGGAACTCCTCGCTTCAAGCGTCCACGCATCCCAACACCGTCGAAGTTTAATCCATCGCATCCCACCTTTTTTTGTGTTATGAACCGAACTATCCATAAAGTCGCTGTCCTGGGTTCCGGAATAATGGGCTCCAGGTTGGCTTGTCACTTTGCCAATTGCGGAATGGACGTCCTGCTCTTGGATATCCCGGATCCGGAACCTTCCAAAGACGCCAATACGCTGGTTAACAAATCTTTGGCAACGGCCATGGCCTCCAAACCATCGCCTCTTTACCTGGATTCCCTGGGCTCCCGAATTCGTACCGGCAACTTTCGGGATGATCTCCATCGGGTGGCGGATTGTGATTGGATCATCGAAGCCATCATCGAACAGCTGGAACCCAAACAAGATCTATACAGCCGGGTTGAAACCCACCGAAAGCCTGGTTCCTTGATCAGCACCAACACTTCGGGGATTCCCATCGCCGACCTTAGCCAGGGACGTTCCGAAGATTTCCGCCAAAACTTTTGCGGGACTCACTTTTTTAACCCTCCACGTTACCTCAAATTACTTGAAGTTATTCCCGGTCCGGATACCGATCCAAAATGGGTGGATTTTCTTCTTCATTTTGGCCGGCAAAAACTGGGCAAAGTAGCCGTCCAAGCCAAAGACAGCCCTGCATTTATCGCCAATCGCGTCGGGGTTTTTGGAATCATGGCCCTGCTGCATAGCATGGACAGCCTGGACCTGGATATCACGGCGGTGGATCAACTCACAGGCCCCCTGATTGGTCGTCCCAAATCCGCCACTTTCCGGACCTGCGATGTGGTGGGTTTGGACACCTTGGTCAAAGTGGCCCAAGGGGTGCATCAACGCTGCCCAGACGATGAATACCACGGGCTTTTTGAAATCCCGGCCTTTCTTCAACAAATGTTAGCCGAAGGCCGATTGGGCGACAAAACCAAGCAAGGCTTTTATCGCAAAACCAAAGGCGCGGACGGTACCAAAACGATTGAGGCCCTGGACCTTCGTACAGGCTCCTACTCGGTCCAATCCAAAACCAAGTTTCCGTTATTGGACCCCATCAAGCAGGAAAGTGACCTGCGCAAACGAATCAAAGCCCTTATCCAAATGCCGGACAAGGGCGGCGAATTCCTACGCCAAACCTTTGCCCGTAACCTGCGCTACGCTTCCCTTCGAATTCCCGAAATCTGCGAGGCTCCCTTTGAGATGGACGAGGCCATGGAAGCTGGTTTTGGTTGGGAATTGGGCCCTTACGCTTTATGGGACGCCATCGGTGTCCGTGAGATGAGTCAGTTGATGACGCTGTATGGCGAAACGACTGCCCCATGGGTTACCGAAATGTTGGCCTCTGGGGTGGATTCTTTTTATGAAAACAAAGAAGGCGAACTCTGGTGTTACCATCCAGGTTTGGGACGCCGTATCCAAGTCCCTCACCGGGAGCGGATCGTCGATCTTCAACTACTCAAACCTACCAAGGTCGTTTGGTCCAACAGCGGTTGCAGTTTAATTGACTTGGGTCAAGGGGTGCTCAATTTTGAGTTCCATACCAAAATGAATTCCATCGGAGGCGAAGTCATCGCGGGTTTCCGCAAAAGCGTTGAATTGGCCGAAAAAGATTTTGCGGGTTTGGTTATTTCCAATTCATCGGCCGTTTTTTCGGCGGGTGCCAACCTAGGGATGGTCTTTATGCTAGCGGCCGAACAAGAATACGATGAGTTGGATATGGCCATCCGGGCCTTTCAATCGTTTACCACGTTGGCGAGATTGTCCAAGGTCCCGGTGGTGGTGGCCCCCAAAGGCCTGACTCTGGGGGGTGGCTGTGAATTATCCATGCATGCCGATGGGGTCCAAGCCGCTGCAGAAACCTATGTGGGTTTGGTGGAAGTCGGGGTCGGAGTCATCCCAGGTGGAGGCGGAACCAAAGAATTTGCCCTTCGCCTTTCGGATCGCTACCGGCAGGGAGATGTGGAATACAACGCGCTCAGCCAGGTTTATATGAACATGGCGACCGCCAAAGTTGCCACCTCCGCGATGGAAGCCAAGGCCATGGGGATTTTCCGAGATAGCGATCGAATTTCCTTGTTCGAAGAACATCGCGTAGCGCAGGCCCGCGATTGGGTTTTGGAGATGGCGGCAGCGGGATACAACCCACCCAGCATGCGCCAGGATATCCGTGTTCCCGGCAAGGCGGGGATGGCTCTGCTCCTGGCCGGGGTCAACGGCATGCACATGGGTCGTTACATCTCAGACCACGATCGCCTCATCGCGAACAAGCTGGCCTATGTGCTCTGCGGTGGAGACCTCTCCTACCCCCAACTGGTTTCGGAACAATACCTCCTGGACTTGGAACGAGAGGCCTTCCTCTCCCTCTGCGGTGAGCGAAAGACCTTGGAGCGCATCCAACACATGCTCAAAACCGGCAAAGCACTACGCAATTAATTTTTTATCCATCAACGCGACGACGAACGATTTTCTATCCAATGAACGCCTACATCCTTACCGGTCTACGATCGGCTGTCACCAAGGCCCCCAAGGGGGGGTTTCGCTTCACCCGCCCCGACGATCTGGCCGCGGAGGTGATTCGGCAATTATTGGCCGGGCTCCCTCAGCTTGACCCAGCACGGATCGACGAACTCATCGTTGGCAATGCGGTGCCGG
>CAIOCC010000165.1 GCA_903856555.1 uncultured Bacteroidota bacterium | reverse complement strand
GCACCCAGTCCGTACCCACCTTGATAATCGTAGCCGATGCTTATGAGCTTGGCTGGGCTGAGGCCTTCGATTTTGGGCGAGCAATAGCGACGCGCGCTTTGATCCGCAAAGTCCACCTGGTCGTACATCGAAAAGTCCTCGTCTTCGGTGGCTTGAGGGGTTCGGGAACTGTCAACCGTTTGGGCCTGGGTCCACCCCATGGGGCTGAACAAACAAAGGCCCAGGAGTAAGATTTTGGAATGGGTCATCTTATTTCTTGATAGCCAAGCGTTTCCATACGTCGGTTCTTCCAAAGGCCGATACGCCGATGTAGCCGCGAATTTCCAAGGAGTTGGGATCTGTCATCTTGATGGTGCAACTGTAGGTGCTGCCGTTCAGTGGGTCGTAAATCGTGCCCTCGGACCATTCGTTGTTTTTTTGATAGACAAAGTCTTTGAGCATTCGGTAACCCTTGAGGGAAACCTTTTGGAGGGTGGCATCCGGGTTGTTTTTGTCGGTTTTGGGGAGGCCAGTGTCGGGGTCGTTGGGCTCTTTGAGCCAAACAATTTTGCCGTAGTATTTGACGCCGATTTTTTCGATTTTGACCCGGGCGCGGCCGTTGCTGGGTTCCCAAACGCCTAACAAGCGGTCCCCATCCTGATCCGAAAGGGCTGCTGAAGCAAAGAAAGTTCCCAAACAAAGGAGAAGCAATCCATAGATGGGTCTGAAAAGGAGGTTTTTCATGCGATAGAGAAATTGAAGTTAACGGTAGGTTATTTCCAAAGTAAATTGCCCAGTCAAGCGGAGATCTTGTTCGCGATCCCCGGCAAGGGATGCATCCAGGACCATGTAAAATTCTTTTTCACGAAAATAATCATCGATTTTGGCTTGGGGTGCCATGGTGAGGACGACTTTGTTGTATTCAGGTTGCAGAGGGGAGGAGGCGGCGATTTCTTGCATGTGCAATTTGGGGTTATTACTTGCCATACTAAGAACCAGCGATTGGATGCCTCCAAAATCCGCATTGTTATCGGCCGTGATTTCAGCTTTTTGGAGGTGGACTTTCTTGATCTCCATGCCCTCTTTCCAAAGATCTCCCAAGAGTTCTTGAGGGTTGACCTTAACGGTCACTTGAGCGGGGTTGCTGCCTTCAAAGAGCGGACCACTCCACTCAAAGGACATAGGTTCAAGGGTTGTGGTGGTCGTTTGCGTTGGTTGGTTGCAAGCCGTCAAGGCCAGCGCAGCGGCGATTAGGAAAAGGAAATAATTTCTCATGGGCGTTGCGTTTAAAGGTGCAATTTATGGTTTCAAGTGATATTTGAGGTAGGTATAGCGGGCGTTTTCGTAGGCAATGGTCCATCCGGCTTTGCCGTCCAAAAAGCCCCTTTTTAACACAAAATCTCTTAGCCATCGAAAAGCGGCGCGCAGGAGAGGCCACGAAAAACCAGGTACCCCATGAGCATGGCGTTCCCTCGCTGCGATGGTTGCAAACTTGTTGCTTTGGATTCGTAATTCTTCCTTGGTATCGTAGCTGTAATGGAGGATAGGTCCCTGCAGGTCTACGATGGGTAAATCTGGCCCTGTGATCACACGGTCGTGCGGGTTTTGTCCACCCCAATGCGCCATTCCCAAAGGCCAAAGCCGGATTTTTCGATCGGGGTTCCACGCACCGTAACGGATCCATTGGCCGCAATACTTATTAAGCCTTGGCATGCGGTAGGCGATGGGACCTGTGTTTTTTGAAAAGGCTTCCTTGATGGATTGAATCAAGTCTTCCGACAAAACCTCATCCGCATCTAAGGATAGAACGTAGGGCCCAAGGGCATGGGTGAGGGCTTGATTTTTTTGTTGAATATGACCCTCAAATGCGTGGTAAAAAACCTTAACACCTAGTTGTTCGCATCGAGCAACCGTATCATCCTGGCTACCCGAATCCAAGACGATGACCTCTTTGCATACTCGTTGCAAGGAGCGTACACACGCCTCAATTTTCGCTGCTTCGTTTAGCGCAATGACGACCCCTGTGATGTCCATTTTACGAGCATCGTGTGGAGTTCATCCACCTTTTGGCGCAGTTCGCGGATTTCGCGCTCCGCTTTTTGGTCGAACTGCAGGTCCAACTAGCATAAAGGTCCTGGATCCAACAAAAGCAGCTATTTGGTCGGCGAGTATTTCTCCACGGGTTAGGGTGTTTTTGGGGGGCTTCGTCATCCCTCGTTAATGTTTAATCCAGCGGCTGCTCCACTGAAATTCTGCGGCGTCCACTCCAGGGTCGGAGGCGTTTTCGTTCTGAGCACGAAGGATGACGGTATACAGTCCTTTTGGCCACGTACGGGTATCCCAAAAAACCAAGTTGCGCGGTTCCGAGCCTCCATTGGAATCCATCTCCGCGTTGAGGATGCTTTGACCCAGGGCATTGAGGACGCGGTAGGATCGAATCACCAGGGGGGAATTTAATTGGATATTCAATTGTTCTTGTCCGGGATTGGGCCAAAGTTGGAAGCGGTCGTCCTGGCTGTTTTGCAATTCATGCAAATTCACGGTTCGAACCTCTGCACAATAGGAGGTATCTATGCACCGTTGCCGACGAATCGCTACGCGATACGAGCCGTTGGCTGTTGCGGTGAAGGCTCGGGAGGTTGCTCCAGGAATAGGGGTGGGAATTCCAATACAATTCAGCCATTTGTACGAAAGGGCACCGGTCTGAACAGCGGTTAATTGGTTGCGGTTTTGGACAAGCCGCCGATCAGAGGTGTCTTGCAGGAGGCTAACCAACACCGTCGAATCGCATTGATCCGGTCTAGGCAAGCGAACTCGATAGGTTCCGCCTTGGTTGAAAACTGCCCCGGCCACGTTGATGCTTGCTCCTCTGCACAAGGTATCGCGAACCAACCCCATCATCTGACGCCCGCTCACAAAATTGGAACTGGTCCCTGTCAAGTTAAGTCCGTAGAAATAAGCATGGTAACCGTTGCGTAGGTCCTCCAAGTAAGGCACACTTATGTTGTTACCTCCGGCTGTTCCGTGGTCCATGGAATAGTACGATATGAGACCGGTCGATGCTGTATCCAATTGTTGTTTGTAAAGGCACATCACTTCGGCATCGCTAAGTGCGCGGCCCCAAAAGGCGGCTTCGTCCACATTTCCCTCCAAATAGTAAGGCGTGTTTGAATACGATAATCGACCGATTTCCAAAGAAACGGTCGGGTCGCTGATACTACCCGATGCGCTGATGGAGGAAAGGAGGTTTCCGTTACGGTAAAGTCGTAATTGGGAACCGGTGTAAACCAAGGCAAGATGTTGCCAAGTATTTAACTGAACAGGGCCTTGGGTAATGGTAAACGAGGTTCCGGCACTGTTTCGAAAACGAGCCTCGTAGGCATTGTTGCTGTAGTGCAGCAAATAAAAATCGGCCGTTGCATCGTTTCGCAGGCCCATAATGCCGTCAAAATTGGGAAATGAAGGCGCAGCGTTCGCGGGATTAACCCAACAGGCCATCGAAAAGGAACCCAAACCTGCGATGTAACTACTAAAACCCGGGGTCGCCGTGTAATCATCGGTTCCATCAAAGGAAAGGGCGTTGAAAACCTGAGCTTGTACCTGGTTGAATGGAGAGAGCCCCGCAAGCATCAAGCCAACGAAAAGACCCCTTATTGTTAGGAACTTATTCATGGGCTTGAAATTAAGGTGGGCTACGCATGCTTGCAAATCAGGTTCACCGATTATTCAAAACTCCATCGTTGCGCTCTGATTCAATCGGTGTAATTTTAGGCATGCTTGATAAACCAAAAACAATGAGTCGGGGCTACAAATGGCCTCCAATTTTGGTGTTTTTGCTCATTTTGAATAAGTTGGAAGCCCAAACGACCACGCTTACCTTCAGCCACGGGGGGATGAACAGAACGGCCCAGGTCTATGTGCCCAGTGGCGCCCAACCATCGGATTCTTTGCCCCTGGTGCTGGTTCTCCACGGGTTTACGCAGAGTGGAACCACCATGCTTAACAGCGCAGGATTCAATGCCTTGGCCCAGCAATACCGGGCGGTTATTGCCTATCCCAACGGGGTCAATGCGGGTTGGAATACCCAGAGTGGAATGCCCGGGGCCTCCACCGCGGATGATGTGGGGTACCTTTTGACATTGGCTGATAGCATCCGTGCCCGGTGGGGCACCCGGTACCACCGCCTTTTTAGCTGTGGCTTCTCGGCCGGTGGTTTTATGTCGTACCGATTGGCCTGTGAACGCCCCGATCGCTTTGAAGCGGTGGCTTCGGTGGCCGGAACCATGAGCACGACTGCCTTTGCGGCCTGCCAAGGCCCGCCATTACCACCCTCGTACCATGTTCGCCTTCTGCACATCCATGGGACGTCGGATGGGGTGGTTAGCTATGCGGGGGGCAATGGCAATGTCTCTGCAGAGCAATGCGTGCAGTCCTG
>CAIOCC010000164.1 GCA_903856555.1 uncultured Bacteroidota bacterium | reverse complement strand
ATCGAAGATGTTTTTCGGGCCGAAAGTTCATTGGAACTAACTTATTAACAAGGAAGGGGCTTTACGACTCCTTTGTTCTATGTAGTGATTTGAACACGGTATTTGCACTCAATGATTGGCCCCTTAGGAGGCATGCGTATAGCAACGTCAATCTGCATCTCCGTTACCTGGCCAACCCCGGCTTGTTCAAAGAATTGGTTCAGACCGCTACCAAAGCCCACCATACCAAGGGAACCGGGGCCAAGCCTTTTTGAGTACCCGGCCGTAAACCTCCACATCGGCCCCAAAGCCGCGGTAAAAGCGCATGAGACCGGGCGACTCCGAGCCCTCCATATCCATGCATCGATAGAGCGGCCCTCCATCCTTCCCCTTTTGATCCCCCGCCCAAGCCAACAAAGCATCCACCAAATGCAAGGCGGCTCGTTGTTTTCGACCCGCTTCGGAATCAAAGCCAAACTGATAAACCAGGGTCGAACCCGAATGCCATAACACAGCACCCGCCCCAAGGACCGGAGCATTTCCGACCCTGTTTTCTTTTGGGTCCATCGCGGGATCCGTTTCCCAAACCCAAATCGAGGCCAACCCCGCCGAATCCATGGTTTGAATCAGCCGCATGGCTTCCTCGGTTTGGGATGAACCCCATCCCGCTTTGCTTTGTAACATTTTAAAAAATCCCTGCATCCAAGCTGTCTCGCCGCGGGCCTCCTCCCAGCTTATTCTGCGCAGGCGACCCGATGAAGGACGAAGGTAACGGCGATGATGCGCGTGATAGGCTTGACGCTGCAATTCAATGTTCGGGGCGATGGTCACCACGGCATTGGCTCGGCGATGAAATTCCCATGTTGGACCCGGGATCCCTTGTGCATAAGCGGGTTCGTGGGCAGGGATCTCCCAATGCATATCCACCGAACGATAGCGCAAATCCCATTCCTGCAACAAGGAACGGTATTCCTCGGGGCCGGCTGGATCCGGACCACCCTGACCACCACCTGTACCACGATCCGTCCCCGCATCGGCTCCCGGTGCTGGAAGAAGGGCCATTTTTTGAATCATCAGGGGTTGGGCCAAGCGCCGTAGGCGACGATCCAACCAACCTTTGAGTCCCGAACGATCCGCTGTTGGCCAAAGCCACCGCCCATCCGGCGATGCAAGAACCTTCCAACCCGAACCCAGTCGCTCATTCAAATAAGCAAGGCGATGCACCACCGAGGCCCCTACGGGCAAGGCCGCATCCCAAGCCTGCCGCTCCTGGTCCGAGAGCCGACGCAAGGTCCAACGTTCCGCGAATTTTGACGCAGTCCTTTGGCGAGGCGACCATTCAAAAATGGAGGAATTCAGACTTGGTAGTAAAATTCGATAACAATGTTCAAATATTTTCTCCCAACCCTCCCATCCAGGCCCTGCCGATGAATTATGCCATAACAACGAAAAATATCCGCCGTATCGACGATACGATTCCAATACCTTAGCCACCCTTTGGGGAGCGGTATCGAGCTCCAAGCCCATGTAATGATTCAGGGTCACATCCATCAGAGCCACCGGGTGCATTTGGAGAGGAAAGGCCGATTCGGTATTCAAATCGTACCACCCAAAGGAATGCGCGGTTCCGGCCCGGAATCCAATCGCTTCGGCATAACCCATGCTGTAATCTCTGCGTACACCCCAGGCCACCAAGCGAGCCGGCTGACGGGTTATTTCCAGGGAAAGGTAGTGTTGCCGCGTGTCCAGGGCCTCGTCCCCACCGGCCAAGGCCGACCAGGCTTTGATTTCGCGCTGAGCCGCCTTGTCGTCGCGGTTGGACCGCAGGGAAGGATGCCAACCCAGTTGAGCACCGCCCAGCCTCAGGTAACGAGCCAAACGACGAAGGTAGGGACTGCTTGGATGGTGGGCCGGATCCAGGCGATCGTAGGACCCGGTCAAAAGCATGAACAAGGGCGGTAGGGCGCGAATCAAAAGAGCTGGGTTTCCGCCAACCCCACCCTGTGCCGCACGGGCAATCTCGGCATGCCAAGATTCCAGGCGGGCATAGGTATCGTAGGGGTCGGGTTTTTGCCTGCTCAAAACCATCCAGCGATCAAGCAAATCACGCCATCGTCCGCGAATCAATTCCCGCAACATTCCTCCTGCCTGTCGAAGGATGGGTTTGCCCAAATAACAGTAACACAAATCAATATCTACACCAGGTTGTATCGTCAGGGTTGGTTGAAGGCGTTGTATTTTAGGGAATTGCGATTCAAACCACGTCCACAATTGTTCGATATAGGCATCGGCCGGAGCTTCTTCAAGAACCCCCGACTGGTAGAGCAAGGACTGAGAGGCCTGGAAACGACCGTAGGCATCTCTCGCCGGGTTTTGGTACTCTTCGTAACGAGAAAGCATCCAAAAAATCCCCGCCAAGGGGTCGTGACCCAAGGCATGTTCGGTAGGAAACAAACCGCTGCCAACCTTCCTGGACAGTTCCAAGGGCCGGATCCCTTCCTCAAACAAAAGCTCCGCGGCCACCAAGGTGGCCGTAGGCCCGGCGTCGGCCCCAAGGCCCTGGAGAAATTCGGGATTTCCGTAACACAAAACACCCAAGACCTCCCCGTCAGCCTCGTCGGGGGCCTGTTCCCTGCATTCGTAGGGAATGCCCAAGCGCTGACCCAAGACCCAGTCCAGGGTATAGAGAAGGCGAGGGGTTCGGCGAGGAACCCAAACGAGCAACCTAGGGACGGGGGATTCCATAAGTAAACTTAGTCTGTTTTCGGCGAGCCCAAGCATCGCGGAGGTT
>CAIOCC010000163.1 GCA_903856555.1 uncultured Bacteroidota bacterium | reverse complement strand
TTGCTGCGTCGCATTTCGACCAAATCGGCATCCAAGGCGCGGATTAAATCGCGCGGGGCTTCGTAAATCCCGTTGGCACGGCCCAGGTAACAGGAATCGTGAAAGGTAATCCGGCGGCCCTTGTACGGACCCCCGTCCTGCAAGCGCAGACGGCCTTCGTTGATGAGTTGTTGGATCAGCGTGGAGTGATGAACGACTTCGTATTGTCCACCCAGTTCCGGGTATTCGTTGCGCAATGTGTTAAAACAATGGGGACAAGCCGTCACAATTTTTTTGACCCCGTAGGCATTCAGCGTGCTAATGTTCTGAGCCGCCTGCATTTGAAAAAGGAATTCGTTCCCGGAACGGCGGGCCGGATCACCGGTGCAGGATTCCTCGGTCCCCAGGACGGCGAAGGAAAGGCCTGCATGATTCAGGATTTGGGTAACGGCCAGCGTGACTTTTTTGGCACGGTCATCAAAACTGCCGGCGCAGCCCACCCAAAAAAGGTATTCAGCGTTTTGACCGCGGGATTGAAGTTGGGCAAGCGTCAGGATTTCCATGCTGGGGGGATTTCAGGAGCGGTTGGTGGAGTCCTGTTCGGCCCAGGCCAGGCGATCGGCGGCCGGGAAGGCCCAGGGTGCGCCGTTGTTTTCGATATTGCCCTGCATCAACGCCCATTCGGAGGGCATTTCGCCGGCCTCCATGGCGCGGTAGCGGCGCAGTTCCAGGATGATGTTGAGTGGGTTGATTAGAATGGGGCAGGCCTCAACGCAGGCATTGCAGGATGTACAGGCCAAGACTTCTTCGTTGCTGATATAATCCCCTAACAAGGTTTTGCCATCTTCGACGGAGGTCGCCTCTGGGTGGGCCTGCAGCCAACGATCGCTTTCTTCGAGGCGATCCCGGGTGTCCATCATGATCTTGCGGGGGGAGAGTTTTTTGCCGGTGATATTCGCCGGACAGACCGAAGTGCAGCGACCGCATTCGGTGCAACTGTAGGCGTCCAAGAGGCTTTTCCAGGGCAGGTCATGGACATCGGCGGCACCAAAGCGACCCGGCGCTTCGGTCGAGGGGGCAGGGGCAGAGGCCGGGTTGAGCATGGCCTGCACTTCGTTCTGGATGACCGGCATATTGGTCATGCTACCAGGGGCATCCAGGGAGGCGTACCATGTGTTGGGAAAAGCCAAAACAATGTGAAAGTGCTTGGAATAGGGTAGGTAGTTCAGGAAGGCGAGGATGCCCCCCAAGTGCAACCACCATGCGATGCGCTCGGTCGCGTACAATGCCTCGGGGCTCCAGCCATCGAAAAGGTGGGCGAGCCATCCGCTGACAGGAAAGTGGTACGCCCCGGGATGCATGGCAACGTCGGTGGCGTTCATGACCAGCAGCGCCCCCATCAGGATGATTTCGACGATGAGGATGACCTTGGCATCCCAAGCGGGCCAGCCGTTTAGTTCAGCGGCCTTGTAGAGCCTTGGAGGGCCACTCACCATGCGCCGCCCCAAGAAAACAAGGCAGGCGAGGATGACGCCGACCCCTAGCCATTCAAAGAGGCCGATCATGAGGGGGTAGAGGCCCCCCAGGGGTTTGGAAAGGATGCGGTGGGTACCCAGGAGTCCGTCCAGGAGGATTTCGAGCAGTTCTAGGTTGATGAGCACAAAGCCCACATAGATCAAAACATGGAAAAAGGCCGCGACCGGGCGGCTGCCCATTTTGGACTGGCCCAGGGCAACGCGGGCCATTTGGCGCCAGCGCAGGGCGGCTCGGTCGGTGGCAGGAGCCCCCCGGCCTCGGAAGATATTGGCCCTAATTCGCTGAATTCGCCGTACAAAGGGATAAAGCCCTGTGACGAGGACCGCAACGAAGAGCAAAGACTGGAGCAATTGAAAACCCATTGTGGATTCAAATTTGACCACAAAACCCCCAATTTCCCAAAAATGTTCGGCATTATTGAAATTTATCCTCGCTGGATTAGATTTGCAAGCCTTTGGTGGACCGCCGTTGCGGCCAGGCCAAGGAAATAGCGATGAAAAGAGGGGTGATGTAGCTCAGTTGGTAGAGCAAAGGACTGAAAATCCTTGTGTCGGCGGTTCGATTCCGTCCATCACCACCAAATCGCTTCCGCAATCGTTTGTCTATCAAGCATTTACATTTCGGTTTTGCGTCGGTGCCACCGAAAGTGCACAACATGATTTTCCCAGAACATCCTTCAAGGCCCAGTCTTTGCCCCACCTTGAGGGCGTTCTGAGGAGCCTCCCGAGGCTTGGATTTTGGGCCGGGAATTGGCATG